>NZ_JAMYPF010000008.1:0-258691 GCF_040320205.1 Mesorhizobium sp. M0761 | reverse complement strand
GCCATGGAAGAGAAGCTGCGCTTCGCCATCCGTGAAGGCGGCCGCACCGTCGGTGCCGGCATCGTCGTCACCATCAAAGAGTAATTTGGACTTAAACCGATCTGTCGCGGGCGCAGGATTTGCCCGCGCCGCGCCAGAACAAGGAAGTGACGCATGAACGGACAGAATATCCGCATCCGCCTGAAGGCGTTTGATCACCGCGTGCTCGACGCCTCGACGAAAGAAATCGTGTCGACGGCCAAGCGCACCGGAGCAAACGTCCGCGGCCCCATTCCGCTGCCGACGCGGATCGAAAAGTTCACGGTCAACCGGTCGCCTCACGTCGACAAGAAGAGCCGCGAGCAGTTCGAGATGCGCACGCACAAGCGTCTGCTCGACATCGTCGATCCGACCCCGCAGACGGTCGATGCTTTGATGAAGCTCGATCTGGCCGCCGGTGTCGACGTCGAGATCAAGCTCTAAGGGAATGAGAGCGCGGTAAGGGGCGGTGCCCCTGGCCCGGAACTCTAAAGGAATTGAACCGATGCGTTCAGGTGTGATTGCAAAGAAGGTGGGAATGACCCGCATCTATAATGATGCCGGGGAACATGTTCCCGTCACCGTTCTTCAGATGGAGAACTGCCAGGTCGTGGCTCAGCGCACGCAGGAGAAGAACGGCTATACCGCCGTCCAGCTCGGCGTTGGCCTTGCCAAGGTGAAGAACACGTCGAAGGCGATGCGCGGCCATTTCGCGACCGCTTCCGTCGAGCCGAAGGCGAAGGTCGCCGAGTTCCGCGTCTCCGCTGACAACATGATCGATGTCGGCGCCGAGATCACCGTCGAGCACTTCGTCGCCGGCCAGAAGGTCGATGTGACGGGGACGACAATCGGCAAGGGTTTCCAGGGCGTCATCAAGCGCCACCACATGGGTGGTGGCCGCGCGACGCACGGCAACTCGGTTTCGCACCGTACGCACGGTTCGACCGGCCAGCGTCAGGACCCGGGCAAAGTGTTCAAGGGCAAGCATATGGCTGGCCACATGGGCGACACCCGCGTTACCACACAGAATGTCGAGATCGTTTCGACCGACGCCGATCGCGGCCTGATCCTGATCCGCGGTGCGGTTCCCGGATCGAAGGGCGCCTGGATCCTGGTCCGCGATGCGGCCAAGGTGGCACTGCCGGCCAATGCGCCGAAGCCTGCCGCGATCCGCGCCGTTGCCGCCGAGAATGGCGCCAAGAACGAGGCTCCGGCCGCAGAGGGAGCAGAATAATGGATCTCAAGATCACAACGCTTGGCGGCAAGGACGCCGGCAAGGTGAAACTCTCCGAGGAGATTTTCGGCCTTGATCCGCGCGAGGACATCCTGCAGCGCGTCGTGCGCTGGCAGCTGGCCAAGCGCCAGCAGGGCACGCACAAGGCCAAGGGCCGCGCCGAAATCGCGCGCACCGGCGCCAAGATGTACAAGCAGAAGGGTACGGGCCGCGCCCGTCACCATTCGGCACGCGCTCCGCAGTTCCGCGGCGGCGGCAAGGCCCACGGCCCGGTCGTTCGCAGCCACGAGCACGATCTGCCGAAGAAGGTGCGCGCTCTGGGCTTGCGGCATGCTCTCTCGGCCAAGGCCAAGAGCGCGTCGATCATCATCATCGACGAGCTGAAGCTGACCGAGGCCAAGACGAAGGCGCTGATCGCGAATTTCGCGACGCTGGGCCTGACCAACGCCTTGGTGATCGGCGGTGCCGAGCTTGACCAGAACTTCAAGCTGGCGGCGACCAACATCCCGAACATCGACGTGCTGCCCATCCAGGGCATCAACGTCTACGACATTCTGCGCCGCGGCACGCTGGTCCTTTCGAAGGCCGCCGTCGAGGCTCTCGAGGAGCGCTTTAAATGACCGACCTCCGTCATTACGACGTGATCGTCTCGCCGGCGATCACCGAAAAGTCGACCATGGCTTCCGAGAACAACCAGGTTGTTTTCAACGTCGCCAAGAAGGCGTCGAAGCCGGAAATCAAGGCCGCTGTCGAAGCGCTGTTTGGCGTCAAGGTTACGGCCGTGAACACGCTTGTCCGCAAGGGCAAGATCAAGCGCTTCCGCGGCACGATCGGCCGCCAGAGCGACGTCAAGAAGGCGATTGTGACACTGGCCGACGGCCAGTCGATCGACGTCGCGACGGGTCTCTGAGCTAGGCCGCGAGGACAACAAACATGGCACTTAAAAAATTCAACCCGGTAACGCCGAGCACCCGCCAGCTGGTCATCGTCGACCGCTCGGGCCTCTACAAGGGCAAGCCCGTCAAGGGCCTGACCGAAGGCCTGACCAAGTCGGGCGGCCGCAACAATCACGGCCGCATCACGGCCCGCTTCATCGGCGGCGGTCACAAGCGTTCGTACCGCATCATCGACTTCAAGCGCCGCAAGTTCGACGTCGTCGGCACGGTCGAGCGCATTGAATACGATCCGAACCGCACCGCCTTCATCGCGCTGATCAAGTATGACGATGGCGAGCTGTCCTACATCATCGCTCCGCAGCGCCTTGCCGCCGGCGACAAGATCGTGGCCGGTGAATCGGTCGACGTGAAGCCAGGCAATGCGATGCCGCTGGCCTCGATGCCGGTCGGCACGATCGTCCATAACATCGAGCTGAAGCCGGGCAAGGGCGCCCAGGTTGCCCGCTCGGCAGGTGGCTACGGACAGCTGGTCGGTCGCGACCAGGGCATGGCGATCCTGCGCCTCAACTCGGGCGAGCAGCGGGTCGTTCACGGCTCCTGCATGGCCACCGTCGGCGCCGTGTCGAACCCCGACCACGGCAACATCAACGACGGCAAGGCCGGCCGCACGGTCTGGCGCGGCAAGCGCCCGCACAATCGCGGCGTGACCATGAACCCGGTCGACCATCCGCATGGCGGTGGTGAAGGCCGCACCTCCGGTGGCCGTCATCCGGTCAGCCCGTGGGGCAAGCCGACCAAGGGCAAGAAGACGCGGTCCAACAAGGCGACCGACAAGTTCATCCTGCGCTCGCGCCATCAGCGCAAGAGCTAAGAAGAGGTAACGCCAAGTGACTCGTTCTATTTGGAAAGGCCCCTTCATCGACGGCTACCTTCTCAAGAAGGTGGACAAGGTTCGTGAAGGTGGTCGCAATGAGGTGATCAAGATGTGGAGCCGTCGCTCCACCATCCTGCCGCAGTTCGTCGGCTTCACCTTCGGTGTCTACAACGGCCAGAAGCATGTTCCCGTCTCGGTGAACGAGGACATGGTCGGTCACAAGTTCGGTGAATTCGCTCCGACCCGGACCTATTACGGTCACGGCGCGGATAAGAAGGCGAAGAGGAAATAATCATGGGCAAGGCCAAAGCTCCGCGCAGGCTTGCTGACAACGAAGCGCGCGCCGTTCTGCGCACGATCCGTATCAGCCCGCAGAAGCTGAACCTGGTTGCCGCGCTGATCCGCGGCAAGAAGGTCGCGACAGCGCTTTCCGATCTCGAATTCTCGGCCAAGCGGATTTCCGGCACGGTCAAGAAGACGCTGGAATCGGCGATCGCCAACGCGGAAAACAACCACGACCTCGACGTCGATGCGCTGATCGTGGCGGAAGCCTATGTCGGCAAGTCGATCGTCATGAAGCGGTTCCATGCTCGTGGCCGCGGTCGCGCCAGCCGTATCGAAAAGCCGTTCTCGCACCTCACGATCGTCGTTCGTGAAGTCGAAGAAAAAGGGGAGGCCGCATAATGGGCCAGAAAGTCAATCCGATCGGTCTGCGCCTCGGCATCAACCGCACCTGGGATTCGCGCTGGTTCGCGAACACCGGCGAGTACGGCAAGCTGCTGCATGAGGACATCAAGATCCGCAAATATCTTGAAAAGGAACTCAAGCAGGCTGCGATTTCGAAGGTCGTGATCGAGCGCCCGCACAAGAAGTGCCGCGTCACCATCCATGCGGCGCGCCCGGGCCTGATCATCGGCAAGAAGGGCGCCGACATCGAGAAGCTTCGCAAGAAGCTGATGGAGATGACGAAGTCCGAGACGCACTTGAACATCGTTGAAGTGCGCAAGCCGGAAATCGACGCGACCCTGGTCGCCCAGTCGATCGCCCAGCAGCTCGAGCGTCGTATCGCGTTCCGCCGCGCCATGAAGCGCGCCGTTCAGTCGGCCATGCGCCTGGGCGCCGAAGGCATCCGCATCAACTGCGCCGGCCGTCTCGGCGGCGCCGAGATTGCGCGCATGGAATGGTACCGCGAGGGCCGCGTGCCGCTGCATACGCTGCGCGCCGATGTCGACTATGGCACGGCCGAGGCGCACACGGCTTACGGCATCTGCGGCGTCAAGGTCTGGGTGTTCAAGGGCGAAATCCTCGAGCACGATCCGATGGCTTCGGAGCGTCGCGCGACCGAGGGTGATGCTGCGCATGGCGGTGGTGGTGATCGCGAACGCGGTCGTCGTCGCGAAAACGCCTGATTATTTAGGAATTTGGAGTTAGAACGATGCTGCAGCCAAAGCGCACAAAGTTCCGCAAGCAGTTCAAGGGCCGTATCCATGGTACCGCAAAGGGCGGCACCAACCTGGATTTCGGTGGTTTCGGGCTGAAGGCGCTTGAGCCGAACCGCGTCACCGCGCGTGAGATCGAAGCGGCCCGCCGCGCGATCACTCGTGAGATGAAGCGTGCCGGCCGCGTGTGGATCCGTATTTTCCCTGATGTGCCGGTGACGTCGAAGCCGACTGAAGTGCGCATGGGCAAGGGCAAGGGCGCTGTCGATTACTGGGCGGCGCGCGTAAAGCCGGGCCGCATCATGTTCGAGATCGACGGCGTCAACGAAGAAACCGCCCGTGAGGCGCTGCGTCTCGGCGCGGCCAAGCTCTCGGTCAGGACGCGCTTCGTACAGCGCATCGCAGAATAAGGACGGGCTGATCATGAAAGCCGAAGACATCCGGACCAAGACCCAGGACCAGCTGACCGACGATCTGGCCAGCCTGAAGAAGGAGCAGTTCAACCTGCGCTTCCAGAAGGCCACCGGCCAGCTCGAGAAGACCGCGCGCGTGCGGCAGGTTCGCAAGGACATTGCGCGTATCAAGACCATCGCTGCGGAAAAGTCCGCGGCCAAGAAGGCTTAAGGACGAAAATCATGCCAAAGCGCATTCTGCAGGGCACTGTCGTCAGCGACAAGAACGAGAAGACGGTAGTCGTCAAGGTCGAACGGCGCTTCACGCATCCCGTGATGAAGAAGACCGTGCGCATGACCAAGAAGTACAAGGCGCACGACGAGAACAACGCCCACAAGGTCGGCGATCAGGTGTTCATCCAGGAATCGAAGCCGATTTCCAAGGACAAGCGCTGGATCGTCGTGTCTTCGGACCAGGCGTAACAAACCGAATTTTGGACAGACCGGGGAGGGGCTTTGAGCCCGTCCCGTTAGAAGAGAAGAAGGCGGCCAGTCATGATTCAGATGCAAACAAACCTCGACGTCGCGGATAATTCCGGCGCCCGTCGTGTCATGTGCATCAAGGTGCTGGGCGGCTCGAAGCGGAAATACGCTTCCGTAGGCGACATCATCGTGGTGTCGATCAAGGAAGCCATTCCGCGCGGCCGCGTTAAGAAGGGCGATGTGATGAAGGCGGTCGTGGTTCGCACGGCCAAGGACATCCGCCGCCCGGACGGCAGCGTGATCCGTTTCGACAAGAACGCGGCCGTTCTCGTCGACAACAAGAAAGAGCCGATCGGCACGCGTATCTTCGGACCGGTTCCGCGCGAACTCCGCGCCAAGAACCACATGAAGATCATCTCGCTCGCGCCTGAAGTGCTGTAAGGAGCCGGACCAATGCAAAAGATTAGAAAAGGCGACAAGGTCGTCGTGCTGGCCGGCAAGGACAAGGGCCGTTCGGGCGAAGTCCTTTCGGTTCAGCCGAAGGAAGACACCGCGCTGGTGCGCGGCGTCAACATGATCCGTCGTCACCAGAAGCAGTCCCAGTCCCAAGAGGGCGGGATCATCACCAAGGAAGCGCCGATCCAGCTGTCGAACATCGCGCTGGCCGACCCCAAGGATGGCAAGCCGACCCGCGTCGGCTTCATCTTCCAGAAGGACGGCAAGAAGGTGCGCGTCGCCAAGCGCTCGGGAGAAGTCATCAATGGCTAAGGCTCAAACCACGAAGCCCAAGGCTGAAAGCAAACAGTCCAAGGCCCAGAACACGCCGCGCCTCAAGCAGGTCTACAACGAGACCATCCGCAAGGCGCTGCAGGAGCAGTTCGGTTACGAGAACGAGATGCAGGTTCCGCGCATCGACAAGATCGTGCTGAACATGGGCGTCGGCGAAGCGACCGCGGATTCGAAGAAGCCTTCGATCGCGGCCGAAGACCTGGCGATGATCGCCGGCCAGAAGGCCGTCGTCACCCGCGCCCGTAATTCGATCGCCGGCTTCAAGGTCCGCGAGAAGATGCCGATCGGCGCCAAGGTCACGCTGCGCAAGGAACGCATGTACGAGTTCCTCGACCGTCTCGTGAACATCGCACTGCCGCGCGTCCGCGACTTTCGCGGACTGAATCCGAAGAGCTTCGATGGCCGTGGCAACTACGCCATGGGCATCAAGGAACACATCGTGTTCCCGGAGATCAACTACGACAAGGTTGATCAGATCTGGGGCATGGACGTCATCGTTTGTACGACTGCGAAAACGGACGACGAAGCCAGGGCGTTGCTCAAGGCCTTCAACTTCCCCTTCCGCCAGTAACGGCAGCGAGAAAAGGAAAAATCTGAAATGGCAAAGACCAGCTCAGTCGAGAAGAACAACAGGCGCCGCAAGCTTGCCGACCAGTACGGTCCCAAGCGCGCAGCGCTCAAGGCGATCATCATGGACCAGTCCAAGCCGATGGAAGAGCGTTTCCGCGCTCAGCTGAAGCTTGCTGCCCTGCCGCGCAACTCGGCCAAGATCCGCATCCGCAACCGCTGCGAAGTTACCGGCCGTCCGCGCGCCTATTATCGCAAGCTCAAAGTATCGCGCATCGCGCTTCGTGATCTCGGCAATAACGGCCAGATCCCGGGCCTGGTCAAGTCGAGCTGGTAAGGAGGACATAACATGTCATTGAGCGATCCTCTCGGCGATATGCTGACCCGCATCCGCAACGCGTATGGCCGTAAGAAGTCGAGCGTTTCGACGCCGGCCTCGCGCCTGCGTACCCGCGTCCTCGACGTGCTGAAGGCTGAAGGCTATATCCGCGACTACAGCCAGACCGACTTCGACAACGGCAAGTCCGAAATCGAAATCGAGCTGAAGTATTTCGACGGTGCTCCGGTCGTGCGCGAAATCGCCCGCGTCTCGAAGCCTGGCCGCCGCGTTTACGTCTCGGCCAAGTCGATCCCGCACGTCGCCAACGGCCTCGGCATCGCCATCCTTTCGACGCCGAAGGGCGTGATGGCCGATCACGAAGCACGCGAACAGAATGTCGGCGGCGAAATCCTCTGCCAGATTTTCTAATTCGGCAGACCTGAAACAAGAGAAGTGACGAGGACAACCAAATGTCTCGTATTGGAAAGAAACCCGTTTCGCTGCCGCAGGGCGTGACCGCGACCGTCAACGGCCAGACCGTGACGGCGAAGGGCCCCAAGGGCGAGCTGAAGTTCGTGGTGAACGACGAAGTGCTGGTCAAGATGGAAGGCAGCGAAATCGCTGTCCAGCCGCGCGACCAGACCAAGACCGCCCGCTCCAAGTGGGGCATGTCGCGCACGCAGATCGTCAACATCCTGCAGGGCGTCAAGGACGGTTTCGAGAAGAAGCTCGAGATTACCGGCGTCGGCTATCGCGCGGCACTCCAGGGCAAGAACCTGCAGCTGGCGCTTGGCTTCAGCCACGACGTCGTTTACGAGACGCCGGCCGGCATCACGATCACTGTGCCGAAGCCGACGGAAATCACCGTGACCGGCATCGACAAGCAGCAGGTCGGCCAGGTTGCAGCCGAGATCCGCGAGTATCGCGGTCCCGAGCCCTACAAGGGCAAGGGTGTCCGCTATGCCGGCGAGAAGATCGTCCGCAAGGAAGGCAAGAAGAAGTAGTAGGCCTGGCCCCGAAAAGTTGCAGACTCTTCGGAAAAGGCCAGGCCAAAGAAGTGCAACGCCGCGGGGAGCAGTCGCGGGAGGCGCTTTCGCCTACCGCACATGGCGGCCCCCGTTTTTTGAAGGCAAGGAAGACTATCATGGCTACCAAGGAATCCATCCAGCGCCGCGCGCAGCGCGTCCGCCGCCAGATCAAGAAGGTCGCCGGCGAACGTCCGCGTCTCTCGGTTCACCGCACGTCGAAGAACATCTACGTGCAGGTCATCGACGACGCCAAGGGCCATACCATCGCGGCTGCATCGACACTCGAGAAGGACCTCAAGGGTTCGCTCAAGACCGGCGCCGACACCGAGGCAGCAGCCGCTGTTGGCAAGCTGATCGCCGAGCGCGCTTCGAAGGCCGGCGTCAAGGAAGTCGTCTTCGACCGCGGCGCCTACATCTATCACGGCCGCGTCAAGGCGCTGGCCGAGGCTGCCCGTGAAGGCGGTCTGAGCTTCTAATTGCCTGTTCCGAACCGAAGGTCAGCGCAGCAAAAAGTTGCAGACTTTTCGGTCAAGATCATGCAAGGAAAAATAATTCGCCCCCGGTGACCCAAAGAGGCGCACCGGATCTTATCAGCAACCGTGCTTCCGGAAAAGAACAAGGAACAGGATATGGCACAGGAACGTAGGGATGGCGGCCGCGGCCGCGATCGTGAAGAACGCGATGACGGCATGGTGGACAAGCTCGTCCACATCAACCGCGTCGCCAAGGTCGTCAAGGGCGGCCGTCGCTTCGGTTTTGCAGCACTCGTCGTCGTCGGCGACCAGAAGGGCCGTGTCGGCTTCGGTCACGGCAAGGCGCGCGAAGTGCCGGAAGCGATCCGCAAGGCAACCGAGTCGGCCAAGCGCGACATGATTTTCGTGCCGCTGCGCTCGGGCCGCACGCTGCACCACGACGTCGAAGGACGCTGGGGCGCCGGACGCGTGCTGCTGCGCGCTGCCAAGCAGGGTACCGGCATCATCGCCGGCGGCCCGATGCGCGCTGTCTTCGAGACGCTCGGCATGCATGACGTGGTCGCCAAGTCGATGGGTTCGTCGAACCCCTACAACATGGTTCGTGCCACATTCGACGCGCTGAAGAGCCAGATGCATCCCAAGGATGTGGCTGCTGCGCGCGGCATCAAATATTCGACCCTTCAGGCCCGCCGCGGCACCGCCGTTGCGGCTGAAGAATAGTCGATCTGACCAGGGATTTTGACCATGGCCAAGAAAGCAACCAAGACCATCACCGTTGAGCAGATCGGTTCGCCGATCCGCCGCCCGAAGGAACAGCGCGCAACGCTGGTCGGCCTCGGCCTCAACAAGATGCACAAGCAGCGCACGCTGGAGGACACTCCCTCGGTGCGCGGCATGATCGCTGCCGTCCAGCATCTCGTCCGCGTCGTGGACGAGGGCTGAGCAAAAGCGCAGGAGAACCCAGATGAAACTCAACGATCTGCGTGACAAGGACGGCGCGACGCACTCCAAGAAGCGTCTCGGCCGTGGCATCGGCTCCGGCTCGGGCAAGACCGGCGGTCGCGGCGTCAAGGGCCAGAAGGCGCGCTCCGGCGTTGCCATCAACGGCTTCGAGGGCGGCCAGATGCCGCTCTATCGGCGCCTGCCGAAGCGTGGCTTCAATAACATCTTCGCCAAGAGCTTTGTCGTCGTGTCGCTGGCTCGTATCCAGACGGCGCTCGATGCCAAGAAGCTCGACGCCAAGGCGACCGTGACGGCCGAGGCACTCGTTGCCGCCGGCGTCATCCGCCGCGTCAAGGACGGCGTGCGCATCCTCTCGGACGGCGAGCTCAAGGCAAAGCTTGCCTTCGACGTCGCCGGCGCCTCCAAGGCCGCGATCGAGAAGATCGAAAAGGCCGGCGGTTCGGTCAAGCTGCCGGAAGCGGCAGCGGAGTAACGGCAATTTGAAGCGCGGTCGGCAGGAACGGTATCCGTTTTTGTTCACGATTGCGCTTTGATCCGATCAATTAGGCGGCCGCGTCAACGCGGCCGCTTGCATGTTTAGAGCCCGGAGCTTATCTCGTGAGCTTCGGTGCCACGCGCCGCCTGAGCTGCGGGCATCGAGCGTGACATACAAATCAAAGAAGTAGCGCATGACGTTGTCCGAAAACCGCTTCACACTTTTCGGCATCATGCTCTAGCGGAGAATCAGGCATGGCTTCGGCTGCTGAACAACTAGCCTCGAATCTGAATTTTGCGGCTTTCGCCAAGGCGGAGGACCTGAAGAAGCGAATCTGGTTCACCGTCGGCGCGCTGCTCGTCTATCGCCTCGGCACCTATATCCCGCTGCCCGGCATCAATCCGGATGCATTCGCGCAGGCCTTCTCTTCGCAGGCCAAGGGCGTGCTCGGCATGTTCAACATGTTCGCCGGCGGCGCCGTGCAGCGCATGGCGATCTTCGCGCTCGGCATCATGCCTTATATCTCAGCCTCCATCATCATGCAGCTGATGACCTCGGTCATTCCGTCGCTGGAAGCGCTGAAAAAGGAAGGCGAGCAGGGCCGCAAGGTCATCAACCAGTACACGCGCTACGGCACGGTACTCCTGGCGCTGGTGCAGGCCTACGGCATTTCAGTGGGCCTGGAAGGCGGCAACGGCATCGTCAACGATCCCGGCATGTTCTTCCGCATCTCGACCGTCGTCACGCTGGTTGGCGGCACCATGTTCCTGATGTGGCTGGGCGAGCAGATCACCGCCCGCGGCATCGGCAACGGCATTTCGCTGATCATTTTCTCCGGCATCGTCGCTGGCCTGCCGCGCGCCATCTCCGGCACGCTGGAGCTCGGCCGCACCGGCGCCCTATCGACCGGGCTGATACTCGCGATCATCGTGCTGGCCATCATCGTCATCGCGCTGATCGTGTTCTTCGAGCGCGCGCAGCGCCGCCTGCTGATCCAGTATCCGAAGCGCCAGGTCGGCAACCGCATGTTCCAGGGCGATACCTCGCATCTGCCGCTGAAGCTCAACACGTCGGGCGTCATTCCGCCGATCTTCGCGTCGTCGCTGCTTTTGCTGCCGGCAACGGTCGCTGGCTTCTCGCAGACGACAAACCTGCCGGCCTGGGCAAGCACCGTGCTCGCTTCGCTCGGCCACGGCCAGCCGCTCTACATGCTGTTCTATGCGGCAATGATCGTGTTCTTCGCCTTCTTCTACACGGCCATCGTGTTCAATCCGAAGGACACCGCCGACCAGCTCAAGAAGCATTCCGGCTTCATTCCGGGCTACCGTCCGGGTGAGCGCACCGCCGATTACATCGACTATGTCCTGACGCGCATCACCGTCGTCGGCGCCATCTATCTGGTGCTGGTGTGCCTGCTGCCCGAGTTCCTGATTTCGGCGACTGGCGTACCATTCTACCTCGGTGGCACATCGCTTCTGATCGTGGTCAGTGTAACCCTCGATACGGTGGCGCAGATCCAGGGTCACCTGATCGCGCACCAGTATGAGGGCCTGATCAAGAAGTCGAAGCTGCGCGGGGGGAAGAAGGCCAGATGAGATTGATATTGCTTGGGCCGCCAGGAGCGGGCAAGGGGACGCAAGCACAGAGACTGGTAGAAAAATACGGCATACCGCAGCTGTCGACGGGCGACATGCTGCGGGCGGCCGTGCAGGCCGGCACCGAAGTCGGCAAGCGCGCCAAGGCGGTGATGGATGCCGGCGAGCTGGTTTCCGACGCAATCGTCAACGCCATCGTGGCCGAGCGCATCGATCAGCCCGATTGCACCAACGGTTTCATCCTCGACGGATATCCGCGCACGCTGGTGCAGGCTGATGCGGTTGAATCGATGCTCGCCGAGCGCGGCATTGGCCTCGATGCCGTGATCGAGTTCGTCGTCGACGACAAAGCGCTGGTCGGCCGCATCGTCAAGCGCGCCGACGATGCCAAGGCCGCCGGACAGCCGGTGCGCAAGGACGACAATCCGGTGGTGTTCGAAGAGCGCCTGCGGGAATATTACAAGAAGACGGCGCCGCTGATCGGCTATTATTACGCCAAACGCTCGCTTAGGAGTGTCGACGGCATGGCTCCTGTCGACACCGTGACGGCGGAGATTGAAGCGCTGCTCGCGGCGGTGACGCGGGAGACCGTTACGGTAAAGTAAAGATTGCGCTTGACCGGAACGGTTCGCTGGGTTATGGCGGCCCGTCTTCCTATCAGGCATGAGGCTTGCTTGTCCGCAAGGGCAAGGCAGCCGCATTGAAACCAGGGAACTCCCGCAAGGGCCGGCCTCCACCGGACGCGGGGTAATTTGAACAGCGCCGCGCATGCCTTGTTTTGAAGGCCGGCCGGTCCCACATGGAGAAGAGAAGAATATGGCTCGTATAGCCGGCGTCAACATTCCGACCAACAAGCGCGTCGTCATTGCGCTTCAGTACATTCACGGCATTGGCAAGAAGTTCGCCCAGGAGATCGTCGACAAAGTCGGCATCCCGGCCGAGCGGCGCGTCAACCAGCTGACCGACGCGGAAGTGCTGCAGATCCGCGAGACCATCGACCGCGACTACCAGGTCGAAGGCGACCTGCGCCGCGAAGTGTCGATGAACATCAAGCGTCTCATGGACCTCGGCTGCTACCGCGGCCTGCGTCACCGCCGTTCGCTGCCGGTTCGCGGTCAGCGCACGCACACCAATGCACGCACCCGCAAGGGCCCGGCCAAGTCGATCGCCGGCAAGAAGAAGTAAGTGAGCGAATAGCGAGTAGCCATTAGCGAGTAGGGGTCCCCTATTCGCTGGTCCCTGCTCACTACTCGCTTTCAAAGGTGGAGCCGCTGGCATTACGGCGGTGTAGAGATCAACTGAAAGGACTATCATGGCCAAGGAAGCCGCTCGTGTTCGCCGTCGCGAACGCAAGAACATCTCGTCGGGCGTTGCCCACGTCAATTCGACCTTCAACAACACGATGATCACCATCACCGACGCGCAGGGCAATTCCATTGCCTGGTCGTCGGCCGGTGCCCAGGGCTTCAAGGGTTCGCGCAAGTCGACCCCGTTCGCCGCCCAGATGGCTGCCGAAGACGTCGCCAAGAAGGCCCAGGAACACGGCATGCGCATGCTCGAAGTCGAGGTCTGCGGACCCGGCTCCGGTCGTGAATCGGCGCTTCGCGCCCTGCAGGCGGCCGGCTTCACCATCACCTCGATCCGTGATGTGACGCCGATCCCGCACAATGGCTGCCGCCCGCGCAAGAAGCGCCGCGTCTAAGACATTACCGAACGCCGCGTGAGCGCCTCAAGGCGCTCCTCCACGGCACTCCAGGTCGCCCGCCACGATTGGATGGTGGCGGGTCAACGGAAGGAAAGCATCATGATCCAGAAAAATTGGCAGGAACTGATCAAGCCGAACAAGATCGAGTTCTCGTCGAAGAAGAAGACGCTGACCACGCTGGTCGCCGAGCCGCTCGAGCGTGGCTTCGGCCTGACGCTCGGCAACGCGCTGCGCCGCGTGCTTTTGTCTTCGCTGCGCGGTGCGGCTGTCACCGCCGTGCAGATCGACGGCGTTCTGCATGAATTCTCGTCGATTGCCGGCGTGCGTGAGGACGTGACCGACATCGTCCTCAACATCAAGGAAATCGCCATCCGCATGGAAGGCGATGGCCCCAAGCGCATGGTCGTTCGCAAGCAGGGCCCGGGAGCGGTTCTGGCTGGCGACATCCAGACGGTTGGCGACGTCGAGATCCTCAACCCCGACCACGTCATCTGCACGCTGGACGAGGGCGCTGAAATCCGCATGGAATTCACCGTCGACACCGGCAAGGGTTACGTGCCGGCCGACCGCAACCGCGCCGAAGACGCGCCGATCGGCCTGATCCCGGTCGACAGCCTGTATTCGCCGGTCAAGAAGGTCTCCTACAAGGTCGAAAATACCCGCGAGGGCCAGGTTCTCGACTATGACAAGCTGACCATGACCATCGAGACCGACGGTTCGATCTCGGGCGAGGACGCGGTGGCATTCGCTGCCCGCATCCTGCAGGACCAGCTTGGCCTGTTCGTCAATTTCGACGAGCCGCAGAAGGAAGTCGCCACCGAGGCCGTCACCGAGCTTGCCTTCAACCCGGCGCTGCTCAAGAAGGTCGACGAACTCGAGCTTTCGGTGCGTTCGGCCAACTGCCTGAAGAACGACAACATCGTCTACATCGGCGATCTCATCCAGAAGACCGAAGCCGAGATGCTGCGCACCCCGAACTTCGGCCGCAAGTCGCTGAACGAGATCAAAGAAGTGCTCGCGGCGATGGGCCTGCACCTCGGCATGGAAGTGCCGGACTGGCCGCCGGAAAACATCGAAGACCTCGCCAAGCGTTACGAAGACCAATATTGAGCATGAAGTCCAAGGATCGGCGGCGTGGGCCGCTCGATCCGACGGTCATGCGGAAAACCATCAGAGGCCGTGGCCTCTTGAACAACTGAAGGAAAAGAGCCATGCGCCACGGTTTTAAAGGCCGCCGCTTCGCCCGAAGCATTAGCCATCGCAAGTCGATGTTCGCCAACCTCGCCGTGTCGCTGCTCGAACATGAGCAGATCGTCACCACCCTGCCGAAGGCGAAGGATTTGCGTCCAATCGTCGAGAAGCTGGTGACGCTCGGCAAGCGCGGCGACTTGCATGCGCGCCGCCAGGTCATTGCCCAGATCGGCAATGAAGGCGTCGTCAAGCGTTTGTTCGACACGATTGCGCCGCGCTACGCCGACCGCAACGGCGGCTATCTGCGCATCATGAAGGCGGGCTTCCGCCACGGCGACAATGCCGCCATGGCGGTCATCGAGTTCGTCGACCGCGACACCGACGCCAAGGGCGCCGGCGACCGCGCCCGCCTCGAAGCCGAAGGCGCCAACGAGGAAGCCACTGCCGCATAAGGCTCGGTTTTCGCAAATGACTTTCAAGGGGCCTTCGGGCCCCTTTTTGCATTGTCGCAAGGGCATGCTTCGCCGGGCTTTTTTTGCCTGCCGGCCAAGTGCTTTTGCACGACAATCGCCGCATTTCAGTGCATTAGCCTTTCATTTTGCACAATCGTCGGGACAATGCCCCCGAACTTGCCTTGGAGGATTCGCGAATGCGCGCCAACCGACTGTCTCTTGTTCTGCTCTTCGCCATGATGGCGTTCGCAGCCGCGCCGACAGTCAGGCAGGCTCTGGCCGAGGACGCCGCCAAGCCAGCCGATCCGGGGCTCTCCGATGTGCTGACCGATCTCTTGCATGGCGTCGAGGGCGAGAACGGCACCTCCGGTCCCGACAAGCGCGTGCCGTTCGGCCGTGAAGAGGTGCAGCTGTCGTTTGCCCCCCTGGTCAAGCAGACGGCGCCGGCCGTGGTCAATGTCTATGCCTCGCAGACGGCGAAGGTCACGTCGCCCTTTGACGGCGATCCTTTCTTCGAGGAATTCTTCGGCCGCGCACAGCCGCGCGCGCAATCCTCGCTCGGCTCGGGCGTGTTGGTCGACCCGAGCGGCGTCGTCGTCACCAATTTCCACGTGATCAAGGATGCCGACGAGGTCAAGGTCGCGACCGCGGACGGGCGCGAATTCACCTCGAAGGTCATGCTCAAGGACGAGACGCTTGACCTCGCCGTGCTCAAGATCACCTCAGACAAGCCGTTTCCGGTGATCGCCATCGGCGATTCCGACGCCCTCGAGGTCGGCGACCTGGTGCTGGCCATCGGCAATCCGTTCGGCGTCGGCCAGACCACCACCAGCGGCATCGTTTCGGCGCTTGCCCGCAGCCATATCGGCGTTTCGGATTCGGGCTATTTCATCCAGACCGACGCCGCCATCAATCCCGGCAATTCCGGCGGCGCGCTGATCAACATGGGCGGCCAGCTGGTCGGCATCAACACCGCCATCTACAGCCGCAGCGGCGGCTCGATCGGCATCGGTTTTGCCATTCCGGCCAACATGGTGCGCGCCTTCGCCGACGCGGCCAAGGCCGGGCTCGATTTTTTCGAGCGGCCTTATAT
Source organism: Mesorhizobium sp. M0761 (assembly GCF_040320205.1). Taxonomy (NCBI): domain Bacteria; kingdom Pseudomonadati; phylum Pseudomonadota; class Alphaproteobacteria; order Hyphomicrobiales; family Phyllobacteriaceae; genus Mesorhizobium; species Mesorhizobium sp. M0761. The sequence goes on along the minus strand of NZ_JAMYPF010000008.1, from coordinate 242,705 downwards.
AGGCGCCGAGTTCGAAGCGGTCACACCGCAGATCGCCGAATCGCTTGGCATGGATAAGCCGACCGGCGCGCTGGTGTCGTCGGTTGAGGAAGCCGGACCGGCGGCCAAGGCAGGGCTGAAGCCCGGCGATGTCGTGCTGCAGCTCAATGGCACGACGGTCGAAGGCATCGAGGCGCTGGATTACCGCATGGCGACCCTGTCGATCGGCACCAAGGCGACCTTCGCCATCCTGAGCAAGGGCCAGCAGGCGACGATGGAGATTGCACTGGAGCGCGCGCCGGAAGGCGCCAAGGCGTCGGAAGTGACCCTGCATGGCCGCAGCCCGTTCTCCGGCGCCAAGGTCGCGGAACTGTCGCCCAGGCTCGCCCAGCGGCTCGGCCTGCGCACCGACCTCAAGGGGGTCACCGTGGTCGACATCAACCGCGATTCGCCGGCCGCCGATTTCGGCTTCCAGCCGGGCGACATCGTGCGCGAGGTGAACGGCACGACGGTCGATACGGCGGCGACACTGGCGCAGCTTGCCCAGCAGGATACACGCTGGTGGCGCTTTACCGTCGAGCGCGGCGGGCAGATACTGCGCCAGGTGTTGCGTTACTGAGGCGATCTTCCCATTTCTGAGGATCGTGCTCCAACCAGAAGACCTAGATGGCCGATCTGTTCAGCGTCGATGAACCGGAAAGAGCGCCGCCCGGCCGGCCTTTGGCCGATCGGCTGCGCCCGAAAAACCTTGGCGAGGTCGTCGGCCAGGAGCATCTGACCGGCCCCGACGGCGCACTGACGCGGCTCATCAACTCCGGTTCGCTCGGCTCAATGATTTTCTGGGGGCCACCCGGCACCGGCAAGACCACCGTGGCGCGGCTGCTGGCCGGCGAGACCAGCCTTGCCTTCGAGCAGATCTCAGCGGTGTTTTCCGGCGTTGCCGATTTGAAGAAAGTGTTCGAGGCGGCAAAGCTGCGTCGCACCAATGGCCGCCAGACGCTGCTGTTCGTCGACGAGATCCATCGCTTCAACCGCGCCCAGCAGGATTCGTTTCTCCCGGTCATGGAGGACGGCACCGTCGTGCTGGTTGGCGCCACGACCGAAAATCCGTCCTTCGAGCTGAACGCCGCGCTTTTGTCGCGCGCGCGGGTACTGGTCTTTCACTCGCTGGGCGAGGAGAGCATCGCCAAGCTGATGACGCGCGCGGAGGAGACAGAGGGCAGGGCGCTGCCGCTCGACGAAGAGGCGCGGGCGATGCTCATCCGCATGAGCGATGGTGACGGCCGGGCCTCGCTGACGCTGGCCGAGGAAGTCTGGCGCGCCGCCAAACCCGGCGAGGTTTTTGATCCCGAAGGGTTGCAGCGCATCGTCCAGCGCCGCGCGCCGATTTACGACAAGGGCCAGGACGGCCACTACAATCTGATCTCGGCGCTGCACAAATCGGTGCGCGGGTCCGATCCCGACGCGGCGCTCTACTATCTCGCCCGCATGTTCGACGCCGGCGAGGATCCGCTCTATCTCGGCCGCCGGCTGGTGCGCATGGCGATGGAGGATATCGGGCTCGCCGACCCGCAGGCGCTGGTCGTGGCCAACGCCGCCAAGGACGCATACGACTACCTCGGCTCGCCCGAAGGCGAACTGGCCTTCGCCGAGGCCACCGTCTATCTCGCCACCGCGCCCAAATCCAACGCCGTCTATACCGCCTTCAAGGCAGCCACGCGGGCGGCGAAGGAGTTCGGTTCGCTGCTGCCGCCCAAGCACATCCTCAACGCGCCGACCAAGCTGATGAAAGAGGAGGATTACGGCGCCGGCTACCGCTACGATCACGACCAGCCCGATGCCTTTTCCGGCCAGGACTATTTCCCCGAAAAGATGGGCCGGCAGACCTTTTACGATCCGCCCGAACGCGGCTTCGAGCGCGATATCAAGAAACGGCTGGACTATTGGGCAAAGCTGCGCAGCGAGCGGGAAAAATAGGCGCGCGGGACAAACGGGACGAACTCGGCCTGCCCGCGATGAACTGAAATTCTGTCCCCGCCGGTCACAGCAGTGTGATTGTACCGCATGACAAAAAGCCCTATCACGTCGCATGACTCGGCCGGGAGGCTGCCAGGACGGGCGATAATTCGGAACGGGGACAGCGCGCCGCGCGAACAGAAAATGACAAAATCCCTTCGCAAAATGCTTCGCCAGGCTGTGATTGCTGTCCCGCTGCTCGCGCTCGGATTCTATTTCATTCCGATCCTGACCACGATCTGGATCGTCTGCGGCCTGATCGATGTGCTGCGCAACGCCAACAAGGATCTGTCGCTGTTGCGCGGCTATTTCCTCGGCAATGGCATCTTCACCTGGCTGCTGTCGCCCTTCAATCTGCTGGTGGACCTCGTTTGCTACAGGAACCCGGGCGTGTGGAAGCTGGAGCAGTTTCCCGCCGATTATCAGCGCGAGGTCAACGAGGTTCTTGACGTCTTCAAGGCGCGCAAGGACGAGATCATCGCCGATATCGACGCCAATTTCGGCACCGGTCGTCGCGGCATGTATGTCTATCAGTGGTACGGCAAGCACCGGATCGACAATGTCGCGGAATTCAACAAGGATTTCAAATACATCAAGACCATTGCCGTGTCTGTCTTCAGAGGCAAGGAATCGACTTCCTGGCATTTCGGACCGCTTCGGCTCAGCCTGCGCATCCTCTACAATCTCTTGCCGGTGAAGGCAGAGGTTTTCGTCGAATGCAACGGCGCCAGGAATTACTGGCACGACAACCCGCTCTATATTTTCGACGACACGCTGCTGCACCGCTCGGTCAACGAGTATGACGGACGCCGCTACTGCGTGTTCATGGACATAATCCGCCCGTCGCCGTTCCCCGGCTTCATCGCCGGACTTCTCGCCATCGTTTCGGTCACCGTCGAGCGCATCAATTCCATGTTCTACAAGAACTGGAAGATGATCGGCTCGAGCAAGGCAAAGAAGGTCGAGACGACCTGAGGCGTTAGGGATTGACCGCACTGCCTTGGCCGGGCAGTAAACGGGCATGTTCAATCTGCTTCTTGTTGTGGTCGGCGGCGGCATCGGCGCCGGCATCCGCCAGCTGACCAACATCGGCGTCTTGCGCCTCGTCGGCCCCAACTACCCCTGGGGGACAATGGCGATCAACATCCTCGGCTCCTTTGTTATGGGGCTGTTCGTCGCCGCGCTGATGCGGCGCGGCGATTCCAATGAGCTCCGGCTGTTCGTCGCCACCGGCATCCTTGGCGGCTTCACCACCTTCTCCGCCTTTTCGCTCGATTTCGCGACCCTATGGGAGCGCGGAGCGACGCTGCCGGCGTTGGGATATGCGCTTGCCAGTGTCGTTGGCGCCATTATCGCCCTGTTTCTGGGACTTTGGCTCGCAAGAACCGTTTCATAGTGTTATTGCCCGGCCTAGAGCACGGCGCATCCTCCTGGACGCGCTGCAGAAACTTTGATCTTGCGCATGATCCTTTCCGAAAGCCGGAGTAGATTTTCGGGGTCACGCGTTGAAACGGATAAAGCGAAAATCATGGCAGGCGTAGAACAGATCACGGTGGAGGCCGGCGAGGCGGGCATGCGGCTCGATCGCTGGTTCAAGACCCATTTCCCCGGCCTCGGCTTTGGCCATCTGCAGAAGTTGCTGCGCTCGGGCCAGATCCGCGTCGATGGCGGCCGGGTCAAGGCCGACAGCCGTGTCGAGCCCGGCCAGGTGGTGCGTGTGCCGCCGCTCGAGGTCGACAAGAAGGGCGAGAGTGCGCTTACGGGTTACTCGATCCGCAACCAGGGCGACGCCGATGTGCTGGCCAAGATGCTGATCCACGAAGATCCAAAAGTCTTCGTCTTCAACAAGCCGGCGGGCCTGGCGGTGCAAGGCGGCTCGGGCGTCACCCGCAATGTCGACGACATGCTGGAGGCCTGGCGCAGCCAGAAGGGCGAGAAGCCGCGCCTGGTGCACCGGCTCGACCGCGACACATCGGGCGTGCTGGTGGTTGCCCGCACCAGGCTTGCAGCGATGAAGCTTTCCGAGTCATTCAGGGCGCGTGAGACCAAGAAGACCTATTGGGCGCTGGTCAAAGGTGTCCCGCCCAAGCGCGAGGACAAGATCTCGACCTGGCTGATCAAGGAACCGACCGAGGACGGCGACCGCGTGCGCGTGGCAGCCCATGGCGAAAAGGGCGCCGACCACGCCGTGTCCTACTATCGCATCATCGAGCAGGCGGCTCAGACGATGACCTGGCTGGAAATGGAGCCGTACACTGGCCGCACCCACCAGCTGCGCGTTCATGCCGCCTATATCGGCTGCCCGATCCTCGGCGACCCCAAATATTTCGAGGCCGACACCAACTGGGACTTTCCGGGCGGCATTCAAAACCGCCTGCATCTGCATGCGCGCCGCATCGTCATTCCGCACCCGGACAAGGGCGTCATCGACGTCACCGCGCCGATGCCGCCGCATATGCGCCAGAGCTGGAACCTGATCGGCTTCGACGACGCCAGCGCGGAGGACTGACATTGGCCGTTGCCTCGGCATTGGATCGCCGCGATGCGGTCGATCTGGCGGCTGCTTCCATCATGGTCGGGCTGACCTTTTCCTGGGGGCTGAACTACGTCGCCGCCAAGATCTCCTATGCCGGCTTCGATCCGGTTTTCGTCTCGATCGCACGTTCGATCATTGGCGGGCTCTGTGTGCTCGGCTGGTGCTGGCTGCGCGGCATCAGGCTGTTTAAGGCCGACGGGTCGCTTGTCGCCGGCATCATCGTCGGCGTGCTGTTCGGCGTCGAGTTCCTGTGCCTCTATATCGGGCTGGAATACACGACCGTTGCCCGCAACACACTGCTGGTCAACACCATGCCGTTCTGGGTCCTGATCGGCGGCCATTTCCTGCTCGGTGAGCGTATCAACGCGCGCAAGCTTGGCGGGCTCGTGCTTGCCTTCTGCGGCCTTGTGGCGGTGTTTTCCGACGGGATTGCCGGCGGCACCGACGTGACCTTGATGGGCGATCTGCTCAGCCTCGGCTCTGGCATCCTGTGGGCGGCGACCAGTATCGTCATCAAGCGTTCGAAACTGGTCGAGACCAGTGCCGAGAAATTGCTGCTTTATCAGCTGGCCGGTGCGGCCATTGTCGGTGTCCTGGTTCTGCCTTTCGCCGGCCCGCCGATCCGCGCGGTCAGTGCCTTGCCGACATTGGCGCTGCTGTTCCAGTCGCTCTATATAGTTGCCTTCACCTATGTGCTGTGGTTCTGGCTGCTCAGGCGCTATCCGGCATCGGGCCTGTCGAGCTTCGCTTTCCTGTCGCCGGTGTTCGGCGTCCTCTGCGGCGCTATCATTCTTGGCGAGGCGCCAACGACCAGGATCTTTGTGGCGCTTGGGCTGATCGCAGTCGGCCTGATCATCGTCAACCGGCCGGCGCGCAAGCAGGTACCTGGATAGAAAGTTCGACCATGCGTGACATCCTCAACGACCTCGAAGCGGGAAAGCATCTGTCCGATCCGGATCCGGTCCGCCGCGCCCAGATCCAGATGAAGACGCACCTGCCGAAGCGCTTCTACAAGGACGTGTCGGTCGCAGCTGTGGAGGACGGTTTTGCCGTCCACCTCGATGGCAAGCCGGTGCGCACGCCGGGCAAGGCGCTGCTGGCGCTGCCGACCGAAAAGGCCGCCGCCCTGGTCGCCAATGAGTTCGCTGCACAGGGCGAGACCATCGACCCGGTCACGATGCCGGTGCTGCGTCTGGTCAACACCGCCATCGACGGCGTCGCCAGCGACCCGCAGGCGGTGCTGGAGGACGTCTTGCGCTTCGCCTCGTCCGATCTGACCTGCTACCGCGCCGACGCGCCGCAGGGGCTGGTCGAGCGGCAGAACCAGCATTGGGATCCGGTGATCGACTGGGCGAGGGCGACATTAGGGGCTCGGTTCAACCTCGCCGAGGGCATCATCCATGTCGAGCAGCCGCGCGAAAGCCTCGCCGTCCTCGGCGCCCATCTTGCCCAGCGTGCCGAGCCGCTGCGGCTGGCTGCAATCCATGTCATGACTTCGCTGACCGGGTCGGCGCTGCTGGCGCTGGCGGTCGATTACGGCGCGCTCGACGGCGACGCGGCCTGGGCCGCCGGCCATGTCGACGAGGACTGGCAGGTCGAGCACTGGGGCCAGGACGCCGAGGCTGTCGCACGCCGCTCGGCCCGCAAACGCGACATGATGGCGGCCGTCGGCCTGCTCGACGCGCTGAAGACCTGATCCTCGGCCTTTTGCCGCACTGCACCTAATACCAAAGTCATAAATCCAAGGTCTGTCTGCCTCCGGCGGTCGCTTTCTGTCATTTTTTACGCCGATGGCTGGTTCGAGTCGCGTTCAGAGGGAACGCCGACGATGACGCCCAGCCTCGAGGACAGACGGGATTTCACGGGAGGACAGTTCAATGGCATTGGCATCGACCGCCGGCGGAGCCAGCCGCGGCATGACACGAGAGGAGAAGAAGGTCATCTTCGCCTCCTCGCTGGGCGCGGTTTTCGAATGGTATGATTTCTATCTCTACGGAGCGTTGGCCGGCGCGATCGGCTTGACCTTCTTCAACTCGTTTCCCGAAAGCACCCGCTACATCTTCACGCTGCTGGTCTTCGCCGCCGGCTTCATCGTGCGCCCGTTCGGCGCGCTGGTGTTCGGCCGCATCGGCGATCTCGTCGGCCGCAAATACACATTCCTTGTCACCATCATGATCATGGGTCTGTCGACTTTCCTTGTCGGCCTGCTTCCGGGCTCAGAGACACTGGGCATTCTGGCGCCGATCCTGTTGATCGCGCTGCGCATGCTGCAGGGCCTGGCGCTTGGCGGTGAGTACGGCGGCGCCGCGACCTATGTCGCGGAACATGCGCCGGATGACCGGCGCGGCTTCTACACGTCATGGATCCAGACAACGGCGACGCTCGGCCTGTTCCTGTCGCTGATTGTCATCCTGCTGGTGCAGAATTCTGTAAGCAAGGACGCCTTCAACGCCTGGGGATGGCGCATTCCTTTCCTGGTCTCGGCCATCCTGCTCGGCATTTCGGTCTGGATCCGGCTGTCGCTTTCGGAATCGCCGACCTTCCTGCGCATGAAGGAAGAGGGCAAGAGTTCCAAGGCGCCGCTGTCGGAAGCCTTCGGCCAGTGGAAAAACGCCAAGATCGCCATCCTGGCGCTGTTCGGCCTCACCGCCGGTCAGGCCGTGGTCTGGTACAATGGTCAGTTCTACGCACTGTTCTTCCTGGCCAATGTGCTCAAGGTCGACGCGCAGTCGGTGAACATCATGATCGCCATTGCGCTGGCACTCGGTACGGGCTTCTTCGTCTTCTTCGGCTGGCTGTCCGACAAGATCGGCCGCAAGCCGATCATCATGGCCGGCCTTGCGCTGGCGGTCGTCACCACCTTCCCGCTGTTCAAGGCGTTGACCTGGGCCGCCAATCCGGCGCTCGCCACCGCACAGCAGAACACGCGCGCCACGGTGACGGCGGCTCCGGGAGACTGCAACTTCCAGTTCAATCCGACCGGAACACGCGTACCGGTGAGTTCGTGCGATATCGCGACCGATTTCCTTGCCAAGAACTCGGTGCCTTACGACATCGTCTCGACGGCGGCGGCGGGGACCCCGGCGAGTGTCATGATCGGCAGCGAAACCGTGGCGTCTTATGATGCCAAGGCCGCGGGCGACAAGAAGGCTGCCAGCGACGCTGCCTTCAAGAAGGGTATCAACCTCGCGCTTCAGAGTGGCGGTTATCCGCTGAAGCGTGCTGCCGCCAAGGTTGCCGACCAGAAGCTTGACGCCTTTGTCGCGGCCAATCCTGAACTGAAGCTCGACGCGGCAGCCATCCGCGCCGGCGAAAAGACTGCGGTCCCGACCGAACAGGCGATCAAGGACAAGGTGCTGACCAAGGACGAAGCCGCGGGCGCCACCGAGGTGACCGTCTACAGCGTTCCGGCAGCGGGCGCGTTCGCGATGTTTGCCGACCCCGCACAGGTCAACTGGGCCAAGGTCATCGGCATCCTGTTCATCCTGGTCCTCTACGTGACCATGGTCTATGGGCCGATCGCGGCGATCCTGGTCGAGATGTTCCCGACCCGCATCCGCTACAGCGGCATGTCACTGCCCTATCACATTGGCAATGGCTGGTTCGGCGGGCTGCTGCCCGCGATCGTGTTCGCGTTCAGCGCCTACAAGGGCGATATCTACTATGGCCTTTGGTATCCGGTGGTGATCGCGGCGGTGACGCTGATCATCGGCATGATCTTCGTCAGGGATACGCTCGGCACCGACCTGCATACCAAGCAGTAGCCGACGGCCCTGTATCAAACAAAAAACCCGGCGCGAGCGATCGCGCCGGGTTTTTGATTTGTGGGCCTGTTCGATCTATCAGCGCGGAAGACGCCTAGCTCTTGCGAGGCTGTTCGGCCTCCGCAATGGCGGCCTCATGATACCAGGCCTCGCCATGGGCAAGCGGGTGATCGCGCAGCGAAGCAAGCTCTGCCGCAAACTTGGCCTTTACGCCTAAATTTGAGGCACCCGCACGCGCTGCCACCGGGAACATCAGGATTTTGGCCGACGGACGGGCTGAGGTGATTTCCATGGTCGGTCTCCTTTCTTCTGGAGAGGCTCTTCGATTCATCTTTCCATCAAGGTAGGTCCTGCAATCCTTTTAGGCAAGATGCCTAAAGAAAGATCGGCATTTGCCTGTTATTTAAGCAAATTCTGCCTTTGATTGATCCGGGCGCATTGCTTAGGCGGCTTGCCATCACCGGCGGGATGAAAGGGCATTTTTGCCGCACCCTGACCAACTGAAGTGGCACACGATTTGCATTTTATCGACCGGCAGCTGGGCTGCTGGATGGCTCGGCGCGCCGGCGTCATCCAGGTTCGGTGATCAAGCAATGAGAGGCTCTAGAATGACGAAATACAAGCTCGAGTATATCTGGCTCGATGGTTACACGCCGGTCCCCAATCTTCGCGGCAAGACCCAGATCAAGGAGTTCGCCGAGTTCCCGACGCTCGAGCAGCTGCCGCTGTGGGGCTTCGACGGTTCTTCGACGCAGCAGGCCGAAGGCCACAGCTCCGACTGCGTGCTGAAGCCGGTCGCCGTATTCCCGGACCCGGCCCGCAGCAATGGCGTGCTGGTGATGTGCGAAGTGATGATGCCAGATGGCGTGACGCCGCATGTGTCCAACAAGCGCGCCACCATCCTCGACGACGAGGGCGCCTGGTTCGGCTTCGAGCAGGAGTATTTCTTCTACAAGGACGGCCGTCCGCTCGGCTTCCCCGAGAGCGGCTATCCGGCGCCGCAGGGCCCGTACTACACCGGCGTCGGCTATTCGAATGTCGGCCCGATCGCGCGCCAGATCGTCGAGGAGCATCTCGACCTTTGCCTCGCAGCAGGCATCAACCATGAAGGCATCAACGCCGAAGTGGCCAAGGGCCAGTGGGAATTCCAGATTTTCGGCAAGGGCTCCAAGAAGGCCGCCGACCAGATGTGGATGGCCCGTTATCTCTTGCAGCGCCTGACCGAAAAATACGAGATCGACATCGAGTATCACTGCAAGCCGCTTGGCGACACCGACTGGAACGGTTCGGGCATGCACGCCAACTTCTCGACCGCCTATATGCGCGAAGTCGGCGGCAAGGCCTATTTCGAAGCGCTGATGGCTCAATTCGACAAGAACCTGATGGACCACATCGCCGTCTACGGCCCGGACAATGACAAGCGCCTGACCGGCAAGCATGAGACCGCGCCGTGGAACCGCTTCAGCTACGGCATCGCCGACCGCGGCGCCTCGATCCGCGTGCCGCATTCCTTCGTCAACAATGACTACAAGGGCTACCTGGAAGACCGCCGCCCGAACTCGCAGGGCGACCCCTACCAGATCGCTTCGCAGATCCTGAAGACCATCGCGGAGGTTTCGACCAGCGCCCAGGTTTCGGCGGCCGCCTAAGCATCTATAGCGGCGCAGGCTTCGTAAGCCTGCGCCGTAGCCTGCTGCTACCACGTCTACGGTCTGCTATTGGTCAAACAAAAACCCCGGCGTCTGAACTGACGCCGGGGTTTTTCCTTGTCGCTGAGGCTTATCGTTCAGACCGAATAGTACATGTCGTATTCGACCGGATGCGGGGTCATTTCGAAGCGCATCACTTCGGCCATCTTGAGCTCGATGTAGGAGTCGATCTGGTCGTCGTCGAAGACGCCGCCGGCTTTCAGGAAGCCGCGGTCCTTGTCCAAGCTTTGCAGCGCTTCGCGCAGCGAACCGCAGACGGTCGGGATCTTCTTCAGTTCCTTCGGCGGCAGGTCGTAGAGATCCTTGTCCATCGGCTGTCCCGGGTGGATCTTGTTCTTGATGCCGTCGAGGCCGGCCATGAGCATGGCGGCGAAAGCGAGGTAGGGGTTCGCGCCCGGATCGGGGAAACGGACCTCGACGCGCTTGGCTTTCGGCGACGAGCCGAACGGAATGCGGCAGGAGGCCGAACGGTTGCGCGCGGAGTAGGCGAGCAGAACCGGGGCTTCATAGCCAGGCACAAGGCGCTTGTAGGAGTTGGTCAGCGGGTTGGTGAAGGCGTTGATCGCCTTCGCGTGCTTGATGATGCCGCCGATGTAGAACAGGCACGACTCCGACAGGCCGGCATATTCATTGCCGGCGAAGGTCGGCTTGCCGTTCTTCCAGATCGACTGGTGGACATGCATGCCCGAGCCGTTGTCGCCGAAAATCGGCTTCGGCATGAAGGTGGCCGTCTTGCCATAGGCGTTGGCGACCTGGTGCACGACATATTTGTAGATCAGCATCTTGTCGGCGTTGCGGACCAGCGTGTCGAACTTGATGCCGAGCTCGTGCTGGGCAGCGGCAACCTCGTGATGGTGCTTTTCGACGCGCACGCCCATTTCGGCGAGCACGGTCAGCATTTCGGAGCGCATGTCCTGCGCGCTGTCGATCGGCGGCACAGGGAAGTAGCCGCCCTTGACGCGCGGGCGGTGGCCGAGATTGCCGGTCTCGTAGTCGGTGTCGTCGTTGGACGGCAGTTCGGTCGAGTCCAGCTTGAACCCGGTGTTGTAGGGATCGGCCTTGTACTTGACGTCGTCGAAGACGAAGAACTCGGCTTCGGGGCCGACATAGATGGTGTCGCCGATGCCTTCGGCCTTCATGTAGGCCTCGGCCTTCTTGGCGGTGCCGCGCGGATCGCGGTTGTAGGATTCGCCGGAGACCGGATCGAGAATGTCGCACAGGATGACCATGGTCGACTGGGCGAAGAACGGATCCATGTGGACGGTGTCCGCATCGGGCATCAGCACCATGTCGGACTCGTTGATCGCCTTCCAGCCGGCGATCGAGGAGCCGTCGAACATGACGCCGTCGGCGAACATGTCTTCCTCGACCTCGATGACATCCATCGTCACGTGCTGCAGCTTGCCCTTCGGATCGGTGAAGCGCAGGTCGACGAATTTCACGTCGTTGTCCTTGATCTGCTTCATGATGTCTTTGGCTGTCGTCATGTCGTTTCTTCCCTGTGTGATGACGTTTCGAGGAGACGTTAATCTGAAATCAGAAAGCTCAGACGGCGTCCATCCCCGTTTCGCCGGTACGGATGCGAACGACCTCCTCGATGTTGGAGACGAAGATCTTGCCGTCGCCGATGCGGCCGGTCTGCGCCGCCTTGCGGATGGCTTCGATGGCGCCTTCAACGGCGTCGTCGCCCAGCACGACTTCGATCTTCACCTTGGGCAGGAAGTCGACGACATATTCGGCGCCGCGATAGAGTTCGGTATGGCCTTTCTGGCGGCCAAAGCCCTTGGCCTCGGTCACGGTAATGCCTTGCAGACCGGCCTCCTGAAGCGCTTCCTTCACTTCGTCTAGCTTGAACGGCTTGATGATCGCTTCGATCTTTTTCATGTAAAAAGTGGCCTCCACTGCCAAAAAAACGGGTTGTGCGCCCCGCTTGCGCCTCCATCAAGCACGAACTGTGCCAATTTCAGCCCACGCGAAGCGGTTTCGCGCAATTCCAATGCCGCGCCGCGCCGGGATGCACATTCGCGTCATCCTCTGCTTCGGCTGCGGCAAAGCTGCCCGAAGCCTACACATTGCCGCTTCGGGCGTCTGCACGATAATTAGGCAGATTGCGCATTTTGCAGGCCCGCGCGGATCCGTGCAGTTGGGCGGCCTGGCAGATTTGACCCATCATTCCCGGTGTGGGCATATCCGCGTCAACGACGCAGTGAAAGGTGGACGAATGAAGGGTGTATTTGGGCGCGGGCAGTCTTCACGTGGCTCTGCCGGCTCCGGTGGCGGTTCGACTGGTGGCGGACCGCCGCGGGCCGTGGATTTTCCATGGCGTGACAAATCTGACAGCGCCGCCTGCAACTTTGCATTCGGACATTTGCGCGACAATCTTCCGCAGCTTTTGGCGGTGAATGGACGCATCCATGCCGAGACCATCGTTTCGGCTGCGGGAGCGATTGCCGGCTTTGCCGCGCAGTGCGCTCTGCTCAGCGGCCGCACACCCGAGCTAGACATCGTGACGACCAAGGACGGGTCGCGTTTCCTGTTCGGCGAGCCGCTGAACGAGATGCTCTTTGCCCGCGACGACAAGAAGGCTCCGGAGCGGCTCTGGAACCTCGCTGCCGGAACGGCGATCAACAACGGCCTGCCGCCGAATGGTATGCCTTCGCTCGAGGCCATGTTCGCCCATGTCTCGCAGACGCTGGGCGGCCCACTGGAGGGGCTGCCGTCGGTCGGCAAAAATCATCATCCGCATTTCCCGGTCAGGAAATTGCTTGGATTTGCATGGCCAATGGCGGTGACGTGTCTGACCGGCCGTCTGCCGAATGCGACAATTGTCTATGGCGAGGCCGACGTGACCAATTGGCCGGCCATCACCGCCAATGTGGCGGCATTGATTCTCGGTCAGGCCAAGGATTTGCTCGACCCGAAGCTCGGTCTCACCATCGTCATGGAATCGGCGATCTATGCCTCAAAGCTCGATCCCGGCCTCGTGTCCGGTCGAACTCCCGACGCTGCCACGCAAGGCGGATGAACCGAAGGACGTACCAGCGATGGGTTTGCCGGCCGGCGCCAAATTGGAACTGCTGTCGCCGACCGAGATGGCGGAGGCCGACCGGTTGGCAATCGCGGCCGGTCCACTGGACGGCTATGGCCTGATGAAGCGCGCCGGCGAAGCGGTCGCGGCGGCGGTGTTGGCGCGCTATCCTTCAGCCACTAGGGTGCATGTGCTGTGCGGCCCCGGCAATAATGGCGGCGACGGCTTTGTCGTGGCGCGGTTGTTGGCGGAGACGGGTGTCGATGTCGCGCTGTGGGCGTCAGGCGAACCGAGGGCAGGCAGCGATGCCGCGGTCGCCGCGGCCCAATGCCTGCTGGAGCGCAAGCCGCTAGCGGCTTTTGCCGCCGAGCCAGGCTCATTGATTGTCGATGCTCTCTATGGCGCGGGATTGTCCAAGGACATTTCGGGAGATGCCGCACGCGCGGTGGACAGTGCCGCCCGCCAGTCTGTTGTTGCCGTCGATTTGCCTTCAGGTGTCTCAGGTGACAGCGGCAACATTCTCGGCACGGCATTTCGTGCCGACATCACCGTCACCTTCGCGCGCAAGAAACCGGGGCATCTGCTGTTGCCCGGCCGGGACCGATGCGGCGAGATCGTCGTCGCCGATATCGGCATTGGCGACGACATCATCGCCCAGGTCGCGCCGCGCGCATTCGAAAACAAGCCGGCGTTCTGGCTCGACGCGTTGCCGGTGCCGGCGGTCGATGCACACAAATACAAACGCGGCCATGTCGGCGTCTTCTCCGGCGGACCGTCGGCGACGGGTGCGGCGCGGTTGGCCGCACTTGCCGCTGCAAGAAGCGGGGCAGGGGCAGTGACCGTGCTGTCTCCCGCCAATGCCATGCAGGTGAACGCCACGCATCTGACCGCGATCATGCTGCGCAAGGCCGACGCTATCGAGGACGTGCAAGACTTTCTCGGCGATCGCCGGTCGTCGAGCTTTGTCCTCGGCCCGGGCTTTGGTGTTGGTGACAAGGCGCGAGATTTCGCCCTCGCCGTGCTCGGCAGAACACGGCAAGAGGGTGGTGTTGAAGGGTTGGTGCTCGATGCCGACGGCATCACGTCTTTCCGCAACGCGGTCTCAACGCTGTTCGAGGCGGCCGGCAGGCCGGATGCGCCAGCATTGGTCATGACGCCGCATGAGGGCGAGTTCGGCCGACTGTTTCCCGACATCGCCGATGACAAAAGTCTGTCCAAGCTCGCCAAGGCTCGCGCGGCTGCGGCGCTCGCCAACGCCACTGTCATCTACAAGGGCGCCGACACCGTCATCGCGGCTTCCGACGGCCGCGCCGCGATCAACGCCAATGGCGCGCCATGGCTGGCCACCGCCGGGTCAGGGGACGTGCTTGCCGGCATAATTGCCGCGCTGCTGGCGCAAGGCATGTTGCCCTTCGAAGCAGCTTGCGCCGCTGTCTGGATCCATGCCGAGGCCGGCAGCAGCTTCGGTCCTGGATTGATCGCCGAGGATCTGCCGCTGGCGCTGGTGCCGGTGCTGCGTGAACTTGTCGAGGCACGGCAGAAGGTGCCGATCGGATGAAGCGGTTTGTGCTCGTCATCGCGGCCGTCATCGCACTGTTCGCGTCGCATAGCGTGCGCGCTGAGCAGCCGGTGACCATCGTCGACGATCCGGCGGTGCTGGCCGCCCTCGATGCCAAGGGGTTTGGCTTCGCCGGCATTTTCGCCGTCGATGGCCCGGACGATCTGAAGACGCTCTACAGCGAGGCGCCGGCCTATCATGCTGTTGTCGACATGGTGGCGGCCGATATTGCCGCGCTGCGGGCAGAGATCAAGGCCGGCGGGCGCACGCTCTACGAGGTGACCGACGGCAATGTCGGACGCATCATGGACATGCGCTGGCTGAAGACTGAAGCCGCACGCTTCCGCCTGGTCGGGGTCGTCAACCGGCTCGACCGGCGCGATTTCGCCGCCCTGCAAGGCGACAAGAGTTGCGGCGAGGTGCGCTTCATCTATCGCCTGGCCTACAGTTTCCACAAGAACGGCAAGGTTTTGGCCTCGCGGCTCCCGTTCAACTTCAACGCCGTCTACAGCGTGGCGCCGGATGCCGATGGCGGCTGCGTCGGCGTTGCCGGGCGCTGGACACCGCAGATCGACGAAAACGTCGATGCCGGCTGGCTGGCCGGCGGTTCGCTGGCACCGGAGGAACTGACGTTCAAGCAGCTTGAACTCAATGCGCAGGTGGTGCGTTTTCCCTCGGGACAGGAGATCCAATTCGGCGGGCAGGCGGCCTATCTGATGCGGATCTTCGGTATCGATGGCGCTGCCATCAGCGAGAAGCCGCTGGAGAATACGCCTGACGTTGCGCGGCTCTCGGATGATGCCGCACTGAAGAAAGGGCTCGCCGACTATGTCAGCGCCAATGTCGCGGCCGTCGATCTCGGCGTCTACGAAATCCCCGACGAATTCCTGGCCAAGAAAATCATCTCGTGGTCGACCTTCGGCAGCGCGAGACGGGCCAACCATCCGTTCACGCCGCTGTTCCAGCCAGCGGATTTCGCCGGCTTGGACTATGCGGCGCTAAAGCTGGTGCGGACACCGGAGGCGCTGGTCGAGCGGCTGGACAATGGCGCCTGCCAGGGCTGCCACCAGGCGGGTTCGACGGCCGGCTTTCACTTCATCGGCCTCGACGACAAAACGACGTCGCCTCTCAACCGGATCGAGGTCGGCATCTCGCCGCATCTCCATGCCGAGATTCCGCGACGTGAGGCTTGGCTGCGCGCGACGGAAGAAGGCAAGGAGCCGAACCGCTACCGGCCGCTGTCCTTTGCGCCGCCGGCGACATGGACCGATGCCGGCGATGTCGACTACGCCCCGGCCGAGATGGCGATGACGTGCCTGATGCCGGATGATGCAAGACGCTTCGGCGCGACCTGGCAATGCGGTAGCGGCACCGTCTGCACGCCGCTGGCGACGGCCTCAGGCGTGCGCACCACGCTGGCGCAATGTCTGTTGCCCAAGGACAGTCCAAAGATGTTTTCGGGCCATCCCTGCCTGACCGGGTCGATCGCCAGCAACCCGTCTCAGCCGTTCAACGACCGCTACAAGATCACCGGCCAGTTCGCTGCTTTTGCGCCGACCTTTTCGCGGACCGCCTACACCTGCCGGCCACCGAAAATCGGCGTACCGGCAGGCATCGCTTATCGCGCCTGCGACGACAAGGACCGCAGCTTCGCCGCATTCAAGACGGGCAAGCCGATGCCATCGGAAATTTGCGGCATAGTCGGCGGCAAGAAATTCGACACCTGCGTCGCCACTAACAATTTCGACCAGTGCCTCGGCGGCGCGGTCAACCGCGGCAACCGTCCCGCATGTTCGGCCGATCATTTCTGCCGCGAGGATTATATGTGCCAGTCGCTGCCGCCGGACACGCCGGGCGCCGCCAAGGTGAAAGGCATCGGCTACTGCTCGCCGACCTATTTCATCTTCCAGATGCGCATCGACAACCACGCAACGCCTTGGGCGAGCGCGACCAGCGCCCCCAGGGATGCGGGGTTCGGGGCGGCGGAAGAGGAGTGAGCCTGCGAGTTGGGCGACCACCAGTTCAGCGCTGGAGATAGTCTTCCATCCGCGCAGTCCATTTGGTGTCGAATTCCGAAATGTGGCGCTGTG
This sequence comes from Mesorhizobium sp. M0761, assembly GCF_040320205.1. Classification (NCBI taxonomy): domain Bacteria; kingdom Pseudomonadati; phylum Pseudomonadota; class Alphaproteobacteria; order Hyphomicrobiales; family Phyllobacteriaceae; genus Mesorhizobium; species Mesorhizobium sp. M0761. The sequence continues at coordinate 226,025 of NZ_JAMYPF010000008.1, read as the reverse complement.
CTACGCTCGAGTTCAGCAGCGTCGAGAGCGCGGTCACGGCGATCGGGTCCAGGTCGGGCGGCTCCGTGTAGCCAAGCGCCGCCAGCCGTTGAGCCCATGATGGATGGGTGGACTTTGCGTCATCCGGGCTTGCCCACGCCTTGCGGGCGCAAACATTGAGGCAAATGGGTTCTCGCAGCTGGCCGGCAGCTTCCAGCATGCGCTCGAGCGGCGGTCGCGGCGGACGCAAAGCACCTCGCAATTCATGCTGCAAAGGGTCATAGACCGTCTCCGCGAAATGCACGTCTGCCGTGGCAAGAAGCAACAGCGCGCGTGCGGCGTGCTCGGCGTCGCCGGAGGATGCCGCGTGTCGATCTGCCTTGATCTCCGCTTCGCGCGAAAGCCGGATTTCTTCCCGCTCGAACGATTGCGACAGCCAGCCGATAGCGGCGTGGAGCAGGCTGCCTGTGATCGTGGTTCCGGGCGGGGCATACTCGAAGACAAATCCGAAACCGTTTTCGAACTCAGCGAGATTGAGGCTGCCATTGGTATCCTTGTTGCGCACATGCGCGTCCTCATGGGCAAGGATCGCGGCAAGCGCTCTTTCATCGGTCACTGCGAGGAGAGGGATGCCAATGGTTAGAAACAGCCGATTGCCGAGAAGGCCGAGAAGCGTGCGCTCCTCGCGCACGCTGGCGTTCAGGTTGCCCTCTAGTATGACAACCGTGCGCGCAGCACGGCGCGGTCCGGCGACGCTCCGCCACAGCGCCCACAGGCCGGGCGCTTCTGCTTCACTGACGCCTTTGATCTTGCTGCGCCGGAAGCCCGCAAACAATGTGCCGAACAGAAATGCCAAGGCCGTGGTGGCGATCGGCATGACGACGAAGCCGCTGGCCATAAACCAGATCGGATGGTTGTCGAGCAGGGACATCCAGACGCAGAAGATGACGAGGGCGGGAACAACGAAAAACAGGACCGTGAACCTGCCAAACCGCCGACCGGCGCTGATGATCAGTCGCGACATTGGATGTTACAACGGGATGTTGTCGTGCTTCTTCCAAGGGTTCTGCATGTCCTTGTTGCGCAGCATGCGCAGTGCCCGGGCAATGCGGCGGCGGGTCGAATGCGGCATGATCACCTCGTCGACATAGCCGCGTTCGGCGGCGACGAAGGGCGACAGGAAGCGGTCTTCGTAAGCCTTTGTGTGGGCTGCGAGCTTTTCGGCGTGGCCGATATCCTTACGGTAGATGATCTCGACCGCGCCTCTCGCCCCCATCACCGCGATCTGCGCCGTCGGCCAGGCATAGTTCATATCGCCGCGCAGATGTTTTGAGGCCATCACGTCATAGGCGCCGCCATAGGCTTTGCGGGCGATGACGGTGATTTTCGGCACGGTCGCCTCGGCGTAGGCAAACAGGAGTTTCGCGCCATGCTTGATCAGGCCGCCATATTCCTGCGGGGGGCGGGGAAGCACCCCCGCCACGTCGACGAAGGTGACGATGGGAATGGAAAAACAGTCGCAGAAGCGCACGAAGCGCGCCGCCTTGCGGCTGGCGTCGGAATCGAGCACGCCGGCCAGCACCATCGGCTGGTTGGCGACGAAGCCGACGGTACGGCCCTCGACCCGGCCGAAGCCGGTGACGATGTTCTTGGCAAAGTTCTGCTGGATCTCGAAGAAATCGCCTTCATCGGCAACTTTGAGGATCAGCTCCTGGATGTCGTAAGGCTTGTTGGCGTTGTCCGGGATCAGCCGGTCGAGCGACAGATCATGGTCGGTGACCGACTGGTAGCACTCGATCTCAGGAAGCTCCGACGTATTTGACGCGGGCAAAAGGTCTACCAGCCGGCGCATCTGCAACAGCGCCTCGACGTCATTGTCGTAGGCGCCGTCGGCAATCGACGATTTGGTCGTGTGGACGGACGCGCCGCCAAGGCTCTCGGCCGTCACCGTCTCGTTGGTGACCGTTTTGACCACATCCGGCCCGGTGACGAACATGTAAGAGGTGTCGCGCACCATGAAGATGAAGTCGGTCATCGCAGGCGAATAGACGTCGCCGCCGGCGCACGGGCCCATGATCACGGAAATCTGAGGAATGACGCCGGATGCGAGCACGTTGCGCTGAAAAATCTCGGCGTAGCCACCTAGCGCCGCCACGCCTTCCTGGATGCGGGCGCCGCCGGCGTCGTAGAGGCCGATGATCGGCGCGCGATTACGCAGCGCCATCTCCTGCACCTTGATGACCTTTTCGGCATGCGCCTCCGACAGCGAGCCGCCGAAGACGGTAAAGTCCTTGGCGAAGAGATAGACCGGACGGCCATTGACGGTGCCCCAGCCGGTGACGACGCCATCGCCGGCGATCTTGGTCTTCTCCATGCCGAAATCGGTCGAGCGATGCTCGACATACATGTCGAACTCCTCGAACGAGCCTTCGTCGAGAAAGACCTCGATACGTTCGCGCGCCGTCAGCTTGCCCTTCTTGTGCTGGGCGTCGATGCGGGTCTGGCCGCCGCCCATGCGGGCGATCTCGCGGCGGCGCTCGAGTTCCTTCAGCACATCCTTCATCGCTCGGTCTCCAGAAATGGAAGCTGCCTTTGTGGTAATGATGGCTGCAGGCGTGCGCAAGCGCCGCTTTCGCAGTCGATTTTGCTGCGCTGCAACATGTGGCCCCTTGCATTCCGGAGCGAACTCAGCCATATGCAGCCCATAGGCGCTTGGGCCGGAGATTCCGGCCTTCTCGACAAATGAGACTGGTTGCGTCTGTTTTCCCTCTTTCCGGTATATCGGCCCCTCTTTCCGATACATCTCGAAGTGGCGAAAGAGCCCCGTGGCATGACGCCTGCGGGCACGACAGCGCAGCCGAGTGGACGTTTCCGTCCGCCCGCCTTGTCGTTTCATATCAAATTTTGACGGCAGGTTGCGCCCTGCCGCCATCGATGTTTGCGGCCAAGACCGCGTGAAAGAAGACTATTTTGACCAACGAAAACACCTCAGCCGGTAACGCGATCTCGACCGGCAACACTGCGGACCTCACCGGTTTCGCAGCTCTTGGGATCACGGGCGCGCTGCTCAAGGCGACGCATGGCGCCGGCTTCACCGAGCCGAAGCCGATCCAGACGCAGGCGATCCCGCCGCAGATGGAAGGCCGTGATATCTTCGGCATCGCCCAGACCGGCTCGGGCAAGACCGCTGCCTTCGCGCTGCCGATCCTGTCGAAGATCATCGCGCTCGGCACCAAGCGCCGGGCCAAGACCACTCGTGCGCTGATCCTGGCGCCGACGCGCGAACTCGCCGTCCAGATCGAGGACACCATCAAGATCCTCGCCAAGGGCGCGCATGTCTCGACCGCTCTCGTGCTGGGCGGCGTCTCGCGCTTCAGCCAGGTGAAGAAGGTTGCGCCCGGCGTCGACATCCTGATCGCCACGCCCGGCCGCCTGACCGACCTGGTGCGCGAGGGCGACTTGATTCTCTCCGACACCAAATGGCTGGTGCTCGACGAGGGTGACCGCATGCTCGACATGGGCTTCATCAACGACGTCAAGCGGATCGCCAAGGCGACCGCGCCCGACCGTCAGACGGTGCTGTTCTCGGCCACCATGCCCAACGAAATCGCCGAGCTGGCGAAGGGCCTGTTGAAGAACCCGATCCGCGTCGAAGTCGCGCCGCAGAGCACCGCGGCCGCCGAGATCGTGCAGGGCGTCGTCTTTGCCCGCACCAAGCAGAAGCGCCAGGTGCTGTCGACGATGCTCGCCGACGAGGCAATGAAGTCCGTCATCATCTTTTCGCGCACCAAACATGGCGCCGACCGGGTGACCAAGGACCTCGAACGCGACGGCTTCAAGGCCGCCGTCATCCACGGCAACAAGTCGCAGAACGCCCGCCAGAAGGCGCTCAACGATTTCCGCGAGGGCTCGGTGCGCATTCTCGTGGCGACCGACATCGCGGCGCGCGGCATCGACGTTCCCGGCATCAGCCATGTGGTGAATTTCGACCTGCCGGATGAGGCCGAAAGCTATGTCCACCGCATCGGCCGTACCGGCCGTAACGGCATGGACGGCATTGCCATCACGCTTTGCGATCCTTCCGAAAACAGCAAGCTGCGTCAGGTCGAGCGCATCATCCGCAGCAAGCTGCCGATCGTTGCCGACCATCTCGGCAGCCCCGATCCGGTGCGCAATCCGGCCGAAAAGAACGAGCGCTTCGAGCCCGCCAATGATCGCAACGACCGCAATGGCCGTCGCGACGGCAGGCGGCCCGGTGGCCAGAACAACGGCTTCGCCAAGAAGCGTTTTGGTGACAAGCCGGCTTTTGCGGGTGCAAGTGAGCGCAAGCCGGAAGGCGCCAAGGCCTTCAAGGGCAACAACAAGCGCCGCTTCGGCGGCAAGCGGCCTGCGGCGCGGGCTGCCTGATCAGACGAACCGGTCAGGCTCGTCGAGCCTGGCTTGATTGCTGACGATTGAATATGAGGACGGCCGGGGCAATGCTTCGGCCGTCCTTTTCGTTTAGGGCTGCCCGGTAATTGCCTTCACCCACACGACGATCCGCTGCGCCAGGAAAGCCGTGGTCGAGGGCGACAGCGCGTCGCCGGCAATGACGTGGTCGTCGGGATCGCCATTGTCGTCGACGGGCACCAGTTCATGCGGTGCGCCCCAGCGCCCGGCGATTTCGCGGGTGCGATCCTGGCGCACCACCTTGTCGGAATCCGAGAAGATGAACAGCGCCGGTATGGTTGCCTTCTCCACAGGCGCTGCGTAGGCAAGGTTGGTCAGCGCGGCCATCGGCAGCACGGCCGCCATTGGATAGGTGTGCGTCCAGAGTTTCTCGTGCAGCGCGTTGCGGGTCGGAAAGCTGCGCTCCTTGCCGCCGACGAACTCGGCGATCTGCCTGCCCCAGGGCATGGTCAGCAGCTCGGCGCCTGAAGCCCTGATGCCAAAATTCGGCGAGATGAATGCGATTGCAGCGACGCCGTCCGATGCGCCAGGCTCGGTCGCCGCCCATGCCGCCAGCGATCCACCGGTCGAGGTGCCGATGACGATCACCTTGTCGCCGATGGCCCGGCCGATGGCGAGCGCCTCCTCATAGTCGTTGATCCAGGCATTGACGCTGCCTTGCGCCATCGAGGCGCCGTCCTGCCCATGACCGGTGAGGCGGGTGTAGAAAAGGTTGGTGTCGAGTTGGTCGGCGACCTCGTCGGCCAGCGGGCGAACCTCGCCCTTCGATGCCGAAAAGCCATGGATATAGACGATCGCCAATGGCGTCCTGGCGTGAACCATCGGATCGGCCCAGATGATTTCTTTCTCGAGCCCGTCGCGGATATTGGGGACGGCAGCCTCTTCGCGCGCGACATACGCTTGCGGGTCGTCGCCGATCACTTTGTCATCGAAATGGATCGTGGTGTCGACGGGAACGCGCGGACCAAGCAGGAAGGCCAGGACAAGGATCATGACGACGCCCAGCACCGCAAGCACGATCCGCCGCCCCATCTCAGACTCCACGACAATTCTAAAGCTATGGCGGCCGGTGCAGTCAGGCAACAGCCGGGCTATGGACAGCTATTGGTTCGGCGGCTTGCGGTCGAAATTCAGGGGCCGCCCTGTCCAGCGGGTCGCCGTGCTGATGAACCACCGGCAGACTGGCCTTGGCAGCAGTGCCAGCAGCTTCAGCCCCCAGCTCAGCCGGTGAGGGAAGGTGACCTCGAAGCCGCCATGCTCGATGCCGCGCAGCATGCGGCGCGAGGCGCGGTTGACCGGCATCAGTCCCGGCATCGGCAGCATGTTCTTTTCGGTCAGCGGCGTGTCGATGAAGCCCGGATTCATCACCTGAATGCGTACATTCATCTTGTCGAAATCGTATTTCAGCGACTCGGCCAAGATGTTGATCGCCGCCTTCGAGCCGCCATAGGCCGCCGTGGTCGGCCAGCCGAAATAGGCGGTGACCGACCCGACAAGCACGATATGGCCGCGCGCACGGATGCGCATGCGCTCCATGAGCGGGACGAGGCCATTGATGATACCGAAATAGTTGACCTCGAAGGTCTGGCGAAAGTCGCGGACCCTGAGGTCTTCGCCGGGTGTGGCGATGTAGTTGCCGGCGTTGAAGACGGCGAGCACGATCGGGCCGAGCTCCTTTTCGATCGCCGCCACCGTGCTTGCCATGCGCGGCTCATCGGTGACGTCGCAAGGGTAGGCGACGACACGTCCCGGCATCTGCGCAGTCTCGACGATGAGCGCGTCGAGTGGGTCGCCGTCGAGTGCGGTGACCGCGACGACAAAGCCCTTTGCCGCGAGGTCCTTTGCCAGCGCACGGCCGATGCCGCTGCTGCCGCCGGTTATCCAGGCGACGCCGTGCTTCGGGTTGGCCCGGTAAAGTGTCATTCTGCGCCCTGCCGATCTGTCATTAGTGCTCTAGCGGTGAAAAAATCGAATGAAAAGAGCGCTTTTCCGTACTGGTTGAAATGATCGTCATCGCGCGTTGTCCGGCCGCGGGAGATTGCAGTGCCCGAAATGCGACTGGACCAGGCGAATTCTTGCCTTGAAACGCACGCTTCGGGTTTCTAGGGTCTCGCCGCAGCTACATAAGGAATCCCGGATGCCCCGTTCTGTGATCGAAGCGATCGGCAACACGCCCCTGATCCGCCTCAACAAGGCCTCGGAGCAGACCGGCTGCGAGATCCTGGGCAAGGCCGAGTTCATGAACCCCGGCCAGTCGGTCAAGGATCGCGCAGGCCTGTTCATCATCCGCGACGCCGAACAGCGCGGGCTGTTGAAGCCGGGCGGGGTCATCGTCGAAGGCACGGCAGGCAATACCGGCATTGGCCTGACGCTGGTTGCCAAGGCGCTGGGCTATCGCACAGTGATCGTCATTCCCGACACCCAGAGCCAGGAAAAGAAGGACACGATCAAGCTGCTTGGCGCCGAGCTGATCGAAGTGCCGGCGGTGCCTTACAAGAACCCCAACAACTACGTGAAACTGTCGGGGCGGCTAGCCGAGCAGATGGCGAGGTCGGAGCCGAACGGCGCGATCTGGGCCAACCAGTTCGACAACGTTGCCAATCGCGACGGCCATATCCGCACCACGGCGGAAGAAATCTGGACGCAGACCGGCGGCAAGGTCGACGGTTTCGTCTCGGCGGTGGGTTCGGGCGGAACGCTGGCCGGCGTCGCCTTCGGGCTGAAGGCCAGGAGCAGCAACGTTAAGATCGCGCTCGCCGATCCGCTGGGTGCGGCGCTCTATTCCTTCTACACCAGTGGCGAATTGAAGTCCGACGGCAGCTCGATCACCGAAGGGATAGGGCAGGGGCGCATCACGGCAAATCTCGATGGGTTCACGCCGGACTTCTCGTTCCAGGTGCCGGACGAGGAAGCGCTGCCGATCGTCTTCGAGCTGATCCAGGAAGAAGGCCTGTGCGTCGGCGGTTCGACCGGCATCAACATTGCCGGCGCGATACGGCTGGCGCGCGAGCTTGGCCCCGGCCACACCATCGTGACCATCCTTGCCGACTATGGCACGCGCTACCAGTCGAAGCTGTTCAACCCGGAATTCCTGCGCGAGAAGAACCTGCCGGTGCCGGGCTGGATGAATGAGCGCAGCACAATTTCGGTGCCGTATGAGAAGGTCGCCTGATGGCGCACAGAACAGAAGCGCTGTTTCGCGACGACGCCTATCTCAGAGCGGCTGACGCCACCGTTGTCACCATCAACGAGCGCGGCGGCATCATTCTCGACCGGACCATCTTCTATGCCACATCGGGCGGCCAGCCTGGCGATACCGGCACATTAGAGCGCGCCGACGGCACCCGCATCGCCTTTGCCGCCACCATCACCGGCGAGACCAAGGACGAGATCATCCATGTGCCGGCGCCGGAGCAGCCGGCACCCGAGGTCGGCGAGCAGGTGAAACTCGCCATCAACTGGGAGCGGCGGCATCTCCTGATGCGCATGCACGCAGCTTGCCATTTGCTCACCGTCGTCTGTCCGTTTCCGATTACCGGTGCTGCGGTTTCCGAAGATGACAGCCGCGTCGACTTCGACGCTCCCGATGCCGGCTTCACCAGGGAAGACGTCACCGCCGGGCTGATGGAGTTGGTGCGGGCCGATCATCCGATCTTCGTCAGGCTGATCACCGACGAGGAACTGGCAGCCAATCCTGGCCTGGTGAAATCCAAGAATGTCCGGCCGCCCGCCGGCACCGGCAAGATCCGCCTGGTCTGCATCGGCGACAACGCTTCGATCGACAGCCAGCCCTGCGGCGGCACCCATGTCAAAAGCACCGGCGAAGTCGGTGAAATCCATATCGGCAAGATCGAGAAGAAGGGCCGCGAAAACCGGCGTTTTCGCATTCGCTTCGGACCAATGCCGGCGAATTAGGGTCAAATAGCACGTGGCCTCTATATTGCTCAGCCGGTCTGAGACACCTTGGCTTAATCAAGGTGTCGGAAACTGGACGGTGATCGCTCAACCCATGCTTCGATCTGCTCGGTGACAAACTTGGCTGCTTGATGGTGGATGAAGTGGCCAGCCCCGGGCAAAGCAATCACGGCGGTAACGTTGTCGACTTCTCGGAAGGTCCCGTCAAAAGCGCTTGACGGCACAAAGGGATCGTCGGAGCCAAACAGCACAAGGGTCGGCGCCTTGACCAAAGGCAGCTGGCCCAGATCCGGCACCCTGCCAAGCGGTATGTTGGCCCTGTAGTAGCCCAGCATCGCTTCCGGATCGGATCGCCTGAGCGAATCTGTCAGGGCCTGCCTGTCCTGCGGATCGGCGACCCAGGTGGCGAGTTTGTCGATGTCCAGCATCTGGGTGGCGCCCGGGACTTGGAAGCCACGTACATATCCGATGATCTCGGCATTGGCCGGATCGGCGACCGCACGCAGATAGTTGCGGGGGTGCGGTGCCGACAGCAGGATGAGATGGCGCACGACCTGCGGCACGCGTATGGCCAGCCACCATGCGATGATGCCACCCCAGTCATGGCCGACAATAGCGGCCTGGGTCAGCTTTTCCGCTGCAAGAACAGCCAGCACGTCGTTGACCAGGTGGGTCAGCGCATAGTTGCCATGGCCTTGTGGTCCATCGCTTTGTCCGAAGCCCCTCAGGTCCGGCGCGATCACCCGATATCGGTCGCAGAGCGCTTGCATCTGCCGGCGCCAGCCCATTCCGTGATCCGGAATGCCATGCAGAAACACAATCGGCGGGCCTGAGCCCGCCGCTGTGTAGTGCAGTTTGACGTTGCCATTGACGGCAACCCTAGATTCAAACGCCACTTCCTGTTCCGTCAATTGCAATCCATTCGAAGCAGTAGTCCGAGCTGGGAGGCTCGAACCGCCGGCCTACATCTTGACTTCGAGGCGCAGGAACGGGCCGTTGAATGTCTGGGTGCTCTTGTCCGCCATCTCAAGCAGATTGTGCCACTGTTCGACCCGATAGCCTGCGGTGAACGTGGTATTTTCCCACGGTTTGAAAGTCACGCCACCGGAAAGGTCTATGCTGGTAACAACCTTGTTGGAATGCTGGCTTTCGCTGACGTTGATATCTGGATCAGGAGTAGGATCGCTTGGATCGCTCTCATGTTCGTGGAGGCTAAACTTGTCCGTCCGTCGGCCCCACATAGCCGAGCCCGAAACCGCACCGGTAAGACCCCACGTCTCACCCAGCGGATAGTAGACTTCGGCGCCGAGGCGCGGACCGATGCCGTAGAACTCGGATGAGCCAAGCTTGTCAGCGTTGCCGCCCTTGTCGGCCGGATCATTGGGAGTGGCGCTCACATTGAAATTCAGCTTCTCCTTGGAGTGCAGCAAGCGCAGACCGCCGAAGAACCGGATGTCGGCGCCCTGCGCCTCGACATGCTTGCCGATATCGAAGTCGAGCGTTTGGAAATTGTAGCTGTTGCCGAACGACAGGCCGATGACGCCGCCACTTTGCGGGACATTCAGACTAAAGTCGTTGTCCTGGCCGGCGTGAAAAGTACCAGCGAGCCTCCAGTCCACATCCGAAGAAATCGCTTTGGTGAGCGCCACTGATCCGTAGAGATCGCCGAAATCATTGCCACTGCCGAGCTTGTCGCTGGTATCGCCAAGCTTGTCGACGTTGGATTGATAGACCGCGCCTTCGAAGGCAATCTTGATGCGGGAATCGACCACTGCAGGATCGGTTACCTGTGCATCGGCGGCATGAGCCGCGACCACACCAACCGATGTCACCGAAGCGGCAGACGCTGCAACCGTAGCAAGAAGCTTACTTGAAACCTGATTTCGCATTTTTCCCCGCCTGGAATCGAACTGAATTGACATTAGCCCACTCGCACACTACCTCAGCGGCACCTTTCGTCATAGCTGCCATAATCATTTGATCGGGCAGTGTTACGCGTTTGCCACAGAACCCGTTTTATCTCTGCGAATCGAATATGATAGCGTAGGAGTTTCTGGTGGAGATGTCGGCGCTGGCCGCCTGGTGTCTACGGCTGCGCGGGGGGCATCGATGGACGACCGGATACAAATCGAAAGCGTTCTCAACAACCTCGTCTATGCGCTTTTTGCTCATGGCGGGCAGGCGGAAACGAGTGGTCGGCCCAGCGACTTCGGCAACATGGTTGTCTTTGACAATCCGGAAGCCGTCGACACAATCGTCAAGGCGCCGGAGCTCTTTCGGAAGAACTTCTCCCTGATCTCGGCGCTCGGTTTCAGCCGTTTCAACACGAACGATCAGGATTGGTCGGTCCGGCGTACCATCACCCAGGACGTCTATTTGGCGGCCGCCAAGCCGGCGCAGCAGCATCCCGTTGCGGAAATCTTCGCCACCTGTCTGTCCAGTAGCGACGCCACGCTACCAGCCATCCAGCAAGCGTTGTTCGCCGCGTCGATGACCATATTTTACCGGGCTTTCGGCCTTGTTCCCGATATGGCGGCGACGCTGTTGCTGCTCGACAGGGTCCGCGACGTTCTGAGGCGTCTCCAATATTATTCCTGGGTGACGCCGACGACCGCCGAACGTGGGAACGCTATCCAGGACGCTCGCGCGGTGGTCGCCGATTTCGCATCGCTGCTGATGGCGGATCCCCGCGCCGCTGCGGAGATGGACCGCTTTAGAAGCGAAGCCACAGATATCGAAGGCTTCTCGCCGGTGGAGGAGTTTGTCATGAACTTCTTCGCAGGCGTCGAGACATCGGTGACGACCGCACTTTGGGTGATCGATCGACTGGGGGCAAACCAGCAGGTGCAAGACCGTATCCATGCCGAGGTTCTCTCGGGCGATGCGCAGACGCCGTATACCGATTGCATGATCAACGAAACGATGCGCTTTTTCCCTCCGATTCCGTTCCTGACCCGGGAAGTCGGTGCCGATACGGTTCTCGAAGGTCGGCGTCTCTACGCCGGGCAATTGATCATGGTGTCGATCGTCGGCGTGCACCAGAACCCGGCTTTCTGGTCAAACCCGCGTGTCTTCGATGCCAGCCGGAAGGAGTTCCTCGACAACAGCTTTGATCGGAGGGCCTTCATTCCTTTCCTCACCGGACCGCGCATGTGCGGTGGCGCACGTCTCGGCCGGCTGGAAGTTCGGGAGGCAGTCCTTGCCATTGTGCGCCAGTTTGCTTTTAGCCGGGTCGACGATGTCATCCGGTTCGACTATGCGCTGGCACTGCGCCCGGCGCAGGGTGCCTCCGTCAGTGTTTCGCGTCGATGAAACGCAGGGTCAGGCATGGTCCTGCCAAAACCGAGCGACATAGTCCCCAAATTGCCTTTTGATCATGGCCTTGAGTTCGGCATCATGCGCATAGCGCGCACCCGTCGATACGGCTTTTGATTTCAACTCGAAACCTGGGAACCAGTTGCTCATCGTGGCGGAAACGTTTTTCTGCTGGTTGGCGATGAAGTCCTCGTAGCAGACCTCAGCCACTCTGCTCTGATCAAGGGTGTTCAGGTAATTTTTCCACCTGATTTCGCTGTCGAAAATATGTTGGGCGGTATCCCTGGCAACCCTCTCGGTCAAAATTGTCACCTTGGGGATTCCAGGCAGCGTCTCCCGACTGTCGAACGGCTGGCCAGTATGGAGCATCGAAAGCAGGCTTATGGTTTGATCCACCTTGTTTCTTCTCGAGAGGAAGACATAGAACGAGTTGCCGTCGTCGTTGCCGATTGAATTGCGTGCGAATGGCAGGTTTTCAAAAAAGATCTTGGCGGCGAACACACCGTTCTCAGTCCTTTTCGCCAGGAGCTGGCGACCATAGGCCATTGCCCGCTCGTTGAGTTTTTCAAGATCAATTGTGTTGTCGGCCGACCAGCGTATCATCAGCGGCAAGGCATACTGCCACTGAAAATACTCGGTTGGGATTCCCAAGCCGAACTGTTGCAAGGTTTGGCAATAGGAATGCCCGGCCGTTCGCGGAGTGGTGCAAATCAGGATCTTGGCGGGATTTTCGGTTGAGCTTTGGCGATCATAGGTCGCCGAGATGTATTCACTGTACAAATCGTCGAAATGCATATCCGGAACCAACCCACAATCACACGCCAGATTTAGGCCGCAGACAGGAACCCCAGGATGAGCAGAGCCTGGTCCAGCGTCATCAGCGATGGCGGATCGCCAGCATCGATGTTGTCGACAAGCCACAGATCAGGCCGTGCGAGCCGTGTGCGCTCGATGGCCTGCCGGTCGACGAATTGGCTGTCGCGGCCGTACATCAACAGAACGCGGGCGTCGATCTTGGCAGCGATTGGGAAAAGATCGTATTGGCGGCCGGTCAGTGCGCCAAAATTTCCCGTCGTTGCGGGGTCATAGGCGAGCCGGAAGCCCTCGGGACCGGCTGCGATCCGGTTCTCCACATAGCGATTGAACACTGCGTCCTCGACCGGCCCCATGAGGGATCTGGTGGTGGCCAGATAGTCCTTGGCAGCCGCACGGCTCTCAAATTTAAGCGCACTTTCCTTCATGACGGCGTCTCTCATAGCGTCGACCTTAGGCCCGCCGAGCATTGGAACGTCGTTGAGAACGATTTTCGTGGCCTTGGAGCGAGTCATGTGCAGAAACAACAGCAAGATCGTGCCGCCCCACGAAGTGCCGATGAAGTGGTTCTCCGTGCCGGCGAACTCGCCAAGCGCGCGCAGGCACTTGGAATAGACGTTGATGTCGTAGCCGGAGCCCAGATAGGCGCTACGCCCGCGCCCCAACAGGTCTGGGCAGACAACCAGGAAACCATTGCGGCACAAGAATGTGGCGAGGTAGTTAAAATCGGCACCATTGCCGGTGAAGCCGTGAAGGCAGAAAACTGTGGCGTGAGGCGTGCCGGCTGGCCGCCAGATGCGCACGAACATTGCGGCATACCGGTCATCCAGCCGGATAAGTATTTCTTGCGTCAGTGCCTCGGCAGGCTTGGCCGAACTCATCAGATGTCGCGCTTGCGGACGGCACGCTTGACCGAGCCGCGGTTGTCAATGAAGTCGCGTTTCCAGAACACCGACTTGTCAAGGTTTATGAGCTTGGCGTTCTTGATAAGTGGCAGGATATGGGACGAAGACCGCGTCGCCAGCACCGTGACGGCGGTAGCGTCGCCGCCGGGAAAAGGATTGAGCGGACCGCCATTCTTCGCCCATGCCTCCGCTATCTCGCGACTGGTCTGGATCCATCCAACGTAGGCCACGATAACGTCGTCGATCGAGCCGATCATATGTGTCTGCTGATCCATTTGATAGCGTAGCGTCTTCACCATCAAGCCGAACTCGTAACCATCGAAAGGCGGATAGTGTGCAAGAAAATTGCAAACAAGCCCGAGCGAAGCCGGATTGCTCGGAGTTCGGGAAAACAAGAGATTGCTCATGTCGAGATTTTATTGACCCCGCCCATCCCAGATCATAACCATCACTCCGTACTCGCCACGAAACACGAAAACAATCAGAATCAACACACTGCTGCGGCTGACTACGTCGTGCGCTCGCTGCGCATTCAGATTGTCGGGCCAAACAGGATCCGGAACCGAATGGCCGCCAAAATATAGTAGTCGGCCAACAAGGCAGGAGAACAACGATGGCCGATGACAGCCCTTTCACAGTCGATGCGGACTGGTTGCAGAGCCGTCTTGGCGAGCCCGGCCTGACGATCGTCGATGCGTCCTGGTACCTGCCGGCGCAGAAGCGCGATGCACGCGCCGAATATGAGGCAGCGCATATTCCGGGTGCGCGCTTCTTCGACCAGGATGCGGCCTCGGACCCAGATGCCAAGCTGCCGCACACGCTGCCTTCGCCGCAGCATTTCGCGCAATATGTCGGCGCCATGGGTATTTCGGCCGACGACACCATCGTCGTCTATGACGGTCCGGGCTTCTTCTCGGCGCCGCGCGCCTGGTGGATGTTCCGCGTCATGGGCGTGTTCCAGGTCTATGTGCTCGACGGCGGCTTCGACCGCTGGAAGGCGGCGGGCCGGCCGGTGACGGCGGAGCCGACCAAGATCGCGCCGAATGTGTTTCATGCCGATTTCGATGCCGCTCGCGTCGCCAGCCTTGCCGACATGCGCCGCATCGTCGAGACTGGCGAGAGCCAGATTGCGGACGCCCGAGGCGCGGGCCGCTTCACCGGCGCCGAGCCAGAGCCCCGCGCGGGTGTTCGCTCCGGCCACATGCCCGGCGCGCACAATTTGCCTTATTCGGCGCTGTCACAGGATGGCGCGCTGTTGTCGAAGGACCAGTTGCGCAAGGCCGTTGAGGATGCCGGTATCGATCTGTCGAAACCGGTCGTCACCTCTTGCGGTTCCGGCATCACGGCGGCTGTCGTCACTCTGGCGCTGGAGACGCTCGGCCACACCGACAACCGGCTCTACGACGGCTCATGGACGGAATGGGGCGGGCTGGCAGACACGCCCGTGGTGACGGGCAAGGAATGATGGCGATGGAAAATGGCGCGCTGGACGACATCGAGGTTACGGTCACGTTTCTGGAAATGCATGTGCCGCCGGCCTATTCGCCGCCGTTGCCCTACAACAGGCAGATCGCGCTGCTCAGGACCAAGGACATTCCGCTGCATTTCTACCGCTATCTGATGGATCGGGTCGGACGCAAATGGCACTGGGTCAATGTGCTGAGGCTGGACGATGACGAGCTTGCCGCCGGCATCCACCGCGAGGACCGCGACATCAGGGTGCTTTATCTCGACGGCGCGCCGGCCGGGTTCTTCGACCTCAAGCCGCATTTGCCAGAGGAAGTCGAACTCGCTTATTTCGGCATGATGGAACATGCGACCGGGCAAGGCATCGGCCGTTGGTTCCTCGGTGCGGCGATTGCCGCAGCATGGTCGTATGGGCCGAAACGGGTAACGGTGCAGACCTGCACGCTCGACCATCCGGCGGCCTTGCCGCTCTACCAGAAGCTCGGTTTTGCGCCGGTGGCGCAAAAGAAGGAGATCGTGCATCCGCTGTCGTTCTCCGAGCGCTCGGCCAGCGTCATGAGGCCATGACATCCTAATTAGCCGGCTTGTTTGCGAGACCGACCGCCATCGCAGATTCATCGAGATTTCGATAGCACCGGCTGATGATACCCAATTGACGCTTCGATACTTGGCAGGAATCGGGTGGGAAGCATCGGCTTGGATGCATAATTTCTGGTCAACGACACCGGAGATTTCTGCCATGACCATTCAGTTCAAAGCCCTGCCAACCCAGGAGGTCAGAGCCCTGCAGTTTGGAGGCCCGGATGCCTACGGCCACACGCCCGAGCGAAAGATTTCCGACGGCGACGGCATCCCTTGCCGGCACTGTCTCAAGAACATCGCCGCGGGCGACGTCTATCTCGTTCTGGCCTATCGCCCATTCCCGGATCTGCAGCCTTACGCTGAAACTGGTCCGATCTTCCTGCATGCGGAAGAATGCGAACGCGCCCCCGAGACCGAGCAGCTGCCAGAGGTGCTCGAAAGCCCCGACTACATCGTGCGTGGCTATGACGGGGATAATCGCATCGTCTACGGCAGTGGCGGCGTCATCCTGACCTCAGCAATCACGGCGCGGGCCGAAACCCTGCTCGAACGCGACGATATCGCCTACGTCCATGTCCGCTCGGCACGCAACAATTGCTATCAGTGCCGAATCGAACGTGCCTGACAAAAAAATGCCCGCCGTTGGTCTGGCGGGCAGTTGGGAACCGTGTGACGGCTCGATCCGTCAAGTTGGCACCCCTGTCTGCGCAGGTTTTTCGGATGGCTGATGTGAAACGCTTCACACAGCGCCCGCGACTATCGCCGGCACACGGTGGCGCGCCGACTGGCGGCGAACTGTCGTACTGCCGTCGCATTCATACGTTAAAAGGTGAATGTCGATGGATTGCCGACCGCGGATGAACCGGCGGGGATCTCGATATCGAGGAAGCGGGGCTTTGGCTCCGCTTTTTTGTTGCCGGCTTTTTGCCCGCAAGAAAAAACCCACCGGGATGAGCCGGCGGGCTGACGGGAGCAAGTCTTCCCAATTTAGGTGAGATCAGGATTTAGGTGGGGTTAGGCAGCCAGAACCACTTTCGGTTCGACCAGCTCATAGCCGAGTGCTTCGGCGACGGCGCGATTGGTGATCTTGCCCCTGTGGACATTGAGGCCGTTGCGCAAATGGTGGTCGTCGACCAGCGCCTTCAGGCCCTTGTCGGCCAGCTGCAGGCCATAATGCAGCGTCGCGTTGTTGAGCGCGTGCGCCGAGGTCACCGGCACGGCTCCCGGCATGTTGGCGACGCAGTAGTGGATCACGCCGTCGACCTCATAGGTCGGCTCGGCATGGGTAGTGGCGTGCGAGGTCTCGAAACAGCCGCCCTGGTCGATGGCGACGTCGACCAGCACCGAGCCCTTCTTCATGCCCGACAGCATTTCGCGAGTCACCAGCTTGGGTGCAGCAGCACCCGGGATGAGCACGGCGCCGACGACGATGTCGGCCGAGAAGCATTCTTCCTCAAGCGCCTCGACTGTGGAGTAGCGGGTGTGGACGCGGCCGGTAAAGAGGTCGTCCAGCTGGCGCAGGCGCGGGATCGAGCGGTCGATGATGGTGACGTCGGCGCCGAGGCCGACCGCCATGCGGGCGGCATGCAGGCCGACGACGCCGCCGCCGAGCACGGTGAC
Source organism: Mesorhizobium sp. M0761 (assembly GCF_040320205.1). Lineage (NCBI taxonomy): Bacteria > Pseudomonadati > Pseudomonadota > Alphaproteobacteria > Hyphomicrobiales > Phyllobacteriaceae > Mesorhizobium > Mesorhizobium sp. M0761. The sequence continues at coordinate 208,980 of NZ_JAMYPF010000008.1, read as the reverse complement.
CTTGCCGGGCAGTACGCCGGGCACGCCGCCGAGCAGCACGCCGCGGCCACCATTGGTCTTCTGCAGCGCGGTCGCGCCGGCCTGGATCGACAGGCGGCCGGCAACTTCCGACATCGGCGCCAAGAGCGGCAGGCCGCCGCGGTCGTCGGTTACGGTCTCATAGGCGATTGCGGTGACGCCGGACGCGAGCAGGCCCTTGGTCTGCTCCGGATCCGGGGCCAGGTGAAGATAGGTGTAGAGGATCTGGCCGTCGCGCAGCTGCGCCCATTCGTTGGGCTGCGGCTCCTTGACCTTGACGATCATGTCGGACTTGGCGAACACGTCGGCGGCGCTCTTGGCAATAGTGGCGCCGGCGGCGCGATACGCATTGTCATCGGCGCCGATACCGGCGCCGGCGCCGCTTTCGACCAGCACTTCATGGCCATGCGCGACATATTCGCGGACGGAGCCCGGCGTCAGGCCGACGCGGTATTCGTGGTTCTTGATTTCCTTGGGGCAGCCGACGCGCATAGTCTTCTCCTGATCCGGCCCTTCGGGCTCGTTCCCTGTATCAACCGAGTGAACCACGAATCGTTGCGCAGGTGTTTGCGAATGCGCTTGCGCGGGGTCACGCGTTTCGATAATCGTTGCGCGAAATCAAGGAAATTTCGCAGGAATCACGAGAAATGCCGCTCGACAGGATCGATATCGCCATTCTCGAGGCACTGCAGAAGGATGGCCGCATACCCAATGCGGCGCTCGCCGAAAGGGTCGGCCTGTCGCAGTCGGCCTGTTCGCGCCGGCTCGACAATCTGGAGAAATCCGGCACCATCCGCGGCTATCACGCCCGGCTTTCGAACGCAGCGCTCGGCCACCAGATGACGGCGATCGTGCACATATCGCTGTCGGGACAATTCGAAAAGACGCTGTCGGATTTCGAGGCGGCGATCAAGCGCTGCCCGAATGTGCTGTCCTGCCACCTGATGTCGGGCGAATATGACTATATCCTGCGCATCGCCGCCAAGGACCTGGTCGACTATGAGCGCATCCACAAGGAATGGCTGTCGGCGATGCCGCACGTGACCAAGATCAATTCGTCGTTTGCCCTGCGCGAGATCGTCGATCGCACGGCGATGGGCATGAAGCCGGAACTGGCCTAGCCCTGAGCAGTCTCGGTCACCAGCCTATCCATTGGGATGTCGTGCGGCTGCGGGTAGATGGTGGCTATGCGCTGCAGTTCGTAGCCGACGCCGATGACCAATGGCTTGAACGGCATGGCAGCCAGCGTGCGGTCGAAGAAGCCACCGCCATAGCCCAGGCGGTAGTTTCGCGGGTCGATGCCGACGATCGGCGAGATGACGATGTCGGGCAGCACCGGGTCGCCTTCGGCGGGGATAGGGATGTTCCAGACGCCTTTTTCCAGCCGGTCGCCAGGCACATAAGCGCGGAAGATCAGCGGCTGGCCCTTCTCGATGACGACTGGCAGTGCCGTGCGGCCGCCGCGCTGGTTGATCGACGCCATCCACGACCGCAGGTCCGGCTCGCCGCGAAACGGCCAGTACAGGCTGACCATGCGGCCGGCGATGTCGCCGATTGCCGCGTCGAGGCCTTCGGTGATAGCCCGCGACATCGCCACCCGCGCATCGGCCGAAACCGCCAACCGTGCCGCGATCAGACGCTCGCGCTCGGCCTTGCGCCAACGGCGCACATCGGTCCAGTCGGTCAATGGCGCGCGAAATTCCGGATCGAGTTCGTGCATGAAGCAAGGCGGCGAAGAATATTGCGCCCGCCCTTTGCGATCTTTGTCATCGTCGTTGGCCATGCTTCACTCCCGTGGTTCCAGCCCCTGCAAGGCTATACCCGTCCAGGCTTGCCGACATAGGCATTCGCGACATCCGGCGACGAGTCCTGGGCAGCCTTACGCGCGGCAGTCTAGCGCGCCGCGACATTGTTGCGGTGCACAAAAATCACTAGATAAAGGGAGACAAACAGGGGTGAATGCGATGAGTGAAACCAGCCATCATGTCGTTGTCGTCGGCGCAGGGTTCGGCGGTCTCGAACTCACCCGGGCGCTGGCTGGCGCACCCGTGCGCATCACCATGATCGACAAGCGCAACCATCACCTTTTCCAGCCGCTGCTCTACCAGGTGGCGACCACCTCGCTGGCGACCTCGGAAGTTGCCTGGCCGATCCGTCATCTGCTGCGCAAGCGCGAGGACGTGACGACCCTGCTCGGCAACGTCACCGGCGTCGACCGTCCAGGCAAACGCGTGCTGCTTGAGGACGGCAGTTCTGTTCCCTACGACACGCTGGTGCTCGCCACCGGCGCGCGTCATGCTTATTTCGGCCACGACGAATGGGAGCCTTTCGCGCCCGGGCTGAAGACGCTTGAAGACGCAACCACCATTCGGCGGCGCATCCTGCTCGCCTTCGAGCAGGCCGAGCGCGAGACCGATCCGGCCAAGCGCCAGGCACTGCTGACACTGGTCATCGTCGGCGGCGGCCCGACCGGCGTGGAGCTTGCCGGCACCATTGTCGAACTCGCGCATGAAACGCTGCGCGGCGAATTCCGCAACATCGACACGCGTGAGGCGCGTGTGGTGCTGGTCGAGGCCGGAGACAGGATCCTAGCCAATTTCGCGCCAAAGCTGTCCGACTATGCGCGCAAGGCGCTGGAGCGGCGGGGCGTCACGGTCGAGCTTGGCCGCGCCGTCACGCGCCTCGATGCCGAAGGCGTCGTCTTTGGCGATACGCATCTGCCGGCGCGAACCATCCTGTGGGCCGCCGGCGTGGCGGCTTCACCCGCGGGAGAGTGGCTGGGCGCGCCGGTGGACCGGGCGGGCAGGGTAATGGTCGAGCCCGATCTGACCGTGCCGAACAGTCCTGAAATCTTCGTCATCGGCGACACCGCGCATGTCTTGCGGCCGGACGGCAAACCGGTGCCCGGCGTGGCGCCCTCGGCCAAGCAGGAGGGCAAGCATGTCGCCGCGACGATCAGGGCGCGGCTGGCCGGCGATGGCGCGCCGCGGCCTTTCCGCTACAAACATGCCGGCGACCTGGCGACGATCGGCAAGTGGGCAGCCGCGATCGATTTCGGCTCGATCAAGCTCACGGGATGGCTTGCCTGGTGGCTGTGGGGCGTGGCGCATATCTACTTCCTGATCGGTTTCCGCAACCGGCTCTCGGTGTCGCTTAGCTGGCTATGGATCTATTTCACCGGCCAGCGCAGCGCGCGGCTGATCACCCAGGGCGACGATGACAAGGGCTGAGGTTCTCAACCGCGGCCAAGGATATTCATCCAGCCGTCACCTTTTGCTGATCGACTGACTTCCCGATGGACATGGCCGGTTTTCGGCGCGAAGCTTCCGCCCGGGGCTGGGATCTTGTCACGTCGCTGGGAAGGAAAACCAATGCCGCATCTCAATTACCCCGTCTCCCGCCGTAGTTTTCTTGCCGGTACGGCCGCCAGCGGGGCGCTGATCATGCTCCATCCGTTTTCCGCCCGCGCGCAGGCCAATCAGGCGCATCTGAGGATCATGGAGACCACCGACATCCATGTGAATGTGCTGCCTTACGACTACTACGCCGACAAAGCCAACGACACGATGGGCCTGTCACGGACGGCCTCACTGATCGCGGCGGTGCGCAAGGAAGCCACCAATGCGATGCTGATCGACAATGGCGATCTTTTGCAGGGCAATCCGATGGGCGATTACATCGCCTATGAGAAGGGCCTCAAGGAAGGCGATCTGCATCCGATCATGAAGGGCATGAACCTGCTGGGCTATGAATGCTCGACGCTCGGCAATCACGAGTTCAATTACGGCCTGTCGTTCCTCGACAAGGTGCTGGCCGGAGCCAATTTCCCCTTCGTCTGCGCCAATCTGATCCGCGGCACCGAGCTTGCCGCCAAACCGCGCGACGACAAGCTCTACCTCAAGCCCTATGTCATCCTCGACAAGAAGATCAAGGACGGGTCGGGCGCCGAGCAGCCGATCAAGATCGGCATCATCGGCTTTGTGCCGCCGCAGATCATGGTCTGGGACCTGAAGAACCTGGAAGACAATGTCAGGACGCGCGACATCGTCGAGGCGGCCAGGGCATGGGTGCCGCAGATCAAGGAGGAGGGCGCCGACATCGTCATCGCGCTCTCGCATTCCGGCATCGATATCAAGCAGGGCGACGGCATGGAGAACGCCTCCTTCTTCGTCGCCGGCGTCGAAGGCATCGATGCGGTGTTCACCGGCCATCAGCATCTCGTCTTCCCCGGCAAGAAGGATTTTCAGGCGCTCGAAGGCGTCGACACCGAGAAGGGCACGCTGCAGGGCAAGCCCGCCGTGATGGGCGGTTTCTGGGGCTCGCATATGGGACTGATCGATCTGCTTCTGGAACGGGACGGATCGAAATGGCGCGTAGCCTCGGCCACATCGGAGGCAAGGCCGATCTACCAGCGCGTCGACAAGGCAAACAAGCCGACGGTGGCGGACGACCAGCGCGTCGTCGATGCGCTGAAGGCGGACCATGAGGCGACACTTGCCTATGTCCGCCGACCGGTCGGCAAGACCTCGGCGCCGCTCTATTCCTATTTCGCGCTGGTCGCCGACGATCCGTCGGTGCAGATCGTCAACCAGGCGCAGAGCTGGTACCTCATGGACATATTGAAGAGCACGCAGTGGAAGGATGTGCCGCTGCTGTCGGCGGCAGCACCCTTCAAGGCCGGCGGGCGCAACGGCGCCGACTACTATACCGACGTGCTGGTGGGCGACATCGCCATCAAGAACGTCGCCGACCTCTATCTCTATCCGAACACGGTGCGCGCCGTCGAAATCACCGGCGCGCAAGTGAAGGAATGGCTGGAAATGTCGGCCGGCATTTTCAGGAAGATCGAGCCGGGCAAGGCCGACCAGGCGCTCATCGACACCGAATTCCCGTCCTACAATTTCGATGTGATCGATGGCGTCAGCTACGGAATAGACCTGTCGCAGCTGCCGAAATACGATGCCAAGGGTGGCGTCGCCAATGCCGGCTCGAACCGCATCGTCGGCCTCAGCTTCGACGGCAAGCCGATTGATCCGGCAGCGAAATTCGTCGTCGCCACCAACAATTACCGCGCCGGCGGTGGCGGCAATTTCCCCGACATCAATGCCTCGAAGATCATCTACGAGGCGCCGGACACCAACCGCGACGTGATCGTGCGCTACGTCGTCAGCGAAGGCACGATCAATCCCTCGGCCGACGACAATTGGTCGTTCACGCCGCTGCCCGGCACCAGCGTCGTGTTCGAGACCGGCCCCAAAGCGAAGGATTTCATATCGGGAGTGAAATCGCTCAAGATCGAGCCGGCCGGCGAGGGCGAATCCGGGTTTGCGAAGTATCGCATCCTGCTTTGAGGCAACGTGCAGCTAACAGGGAAAACGAGCGGGCATACGCCCGCTCAATCACGCTTCGGATCAGGCTTTGTAGACCACTTGGCGCACGTCGATGTAGCTGGCTCTAAAGCCGGCTTCGCAATAGTGGAGATAAAATTCCCAAAGCTTCTTGAAGCGGTCGTCGAAGCCGAGCGGGACGATCTTTTCCCACGACGCCCAGAAGCGGTTGCGCCATTCGGCAAGCGTGCGGGCATAGTCGTCCGGAAAGACGCGCTCGCGCAGATGGGCAAGGCCATGGTCGCTGCCCAGCGTCTTCAGGATCGACGGCGTCGGCAGCATGCCGCCTGGGAAGACATAGCGCTGGATGAAATCCGGCCTCGCCCGATAGGTGTCGTAGGCGGCCTCGTTGATGGTGATGATCTGCAGGCCGGCGGTGCCGCCGGGCCTCAAGCACGCCTTCATCTTGCCGAAAAATACCGGCCAATATTTTTCGCCGACCGCCTCGAACATCTCGATCGAGGCGATGCGGTCGTAAGTGCCCGTTTCGTCTCGGTAATCCTGCAGCTTGATGTCGACCTTGTCAGACAGTCCCGCCTTCTGGATGCGCGCCTTGGCGAAATCGTGCTGTTCGCGGCTGATGGTCAGGCCGGTGACGCGGCAGCCGATCTCGCGCGCGGCAAATTCGGCAAAACCGCCCCAGCCGCAGCCGATCTCGAGCACATGGTCCTTCTTGCCGATGCCGGTATCCTTGGCCAGCGCGCGGTATTTGGCGGCCTGAGCGCTTTCCAGGTCGTTGGCGCCGGTCGCATAGAGCGCCGACGAATAGGTCATGCTGGGATCGAGCCATTGCTTGTAGAAGGCGTTGCCGAGATCGTAATGCGCCGAGATGTTGCGCTTCGAGCCGGTGCGGGTGTTTTCGTTGAACCAGTGGCGGATGCGCTGGACCGTGTTGATGAGCCAGTTGGCGCCGCCGGCAATGCGTTCCCCAACGGCCGAGTTGACGACGAACAGTTCGAGGAAGCTGGTTACATCAGGGCTTTCCCAGTCGCCGTCCATGTAGGATTCGGCAACGCCGATGGTGCCGCCGGAAAAGGCACGGCCGGGCAGGCGCCAGTTCTTCAACACCAGCTCGGCATCCGGCCCGGGTCCGTTGCCGCCGACAAGCACCGCCCGGCCATCCGGCATCCTCACCTTCAGCGAACCGCGCGGCAATTTCATCGCCGCCGACAGCACCATGCGCGCCTTGGCCGGCAGGCCCTTGACGATCTCGGCGAAATTGAGTTCGTCCAGCCTGATGGCGTCGCCGATGCCTTTGTATTCCCTGACAGCCATCTCACACCCCCCTGGACTTCCGCGGGGGCGGCGCAAGATCTGCCGGCCTCCACATCCTCCACTTTCATTCGCCAGGCGCGAACGCCGTAGCCTGCTTAAATTTTCGCCACAATCTTCCACCGCATCGACCGGAACTTCAAGAGGCAAGCCGTGCCCGGCACTGGCCCAGGTGGCGTGCCTGGGGCCAGAATCGGTGAGGGCGAGCGACCGCCGGTGAAATCGCTATGGTTAGGAACAGCCACATACGTTAGTTTCAGCCATGCGTTACGTCATCGTCATCACCGCCATCGCCTTTTTCCTGATCTGGGATGGCCTCTATAATCAGGGCCGCTATCTCGACACGACGGTCAGGGAAATGTCGCGCGTCGTGCGCTACGTCACCGGCAAAGCCTAGCTTTTGCGCCTCTGCAAAGTCGCCTGCCGGCATTGCCGGGCGCGACATCGTGGCGGTTGACGCGACGGTCCCGCTCACACAAAACATGCCGCAAATCGAACGTGGAGGCAGGTGTGATCCGGCATATCGTTTTCTTCAGCGCGCGGCGCAAGGACGATGTCGAGGCCGTGCGCACGGGCTTGCTCGCGCTGGGCAAGATCCCGCATTCAAGCCTCTTCGAGGTGACGCTCAACACCAAGGTCGATCCGCTGTCGGATGCGATCGACGTGGTCGTCTATGCCGAGTTCGAGGATGATGCCGCGCTTGCCGCCTACAAGGCGCACCCGCTCTATGCCGAGACGACCAGTCGGGTCAAACCATTGCGCGAATTGCGCTATTCGGCCGATGTCGTGGCGATGGCCTGATCGGGCTGGCAAGAGGCCTTGAACCGATTTCCGGAATGATGCACACCGCGCCGGCATGACCAGCACGATCCATCCGCTTGACCATCTTGTGTTGCCGACGGCGAGCCTCGCCGTGGCGCGGGCGCGGCTGACATCGCTTGGCTTCATCGTCGCACCAACCGGCATCCACCCTTTCGGCACCGAAAATTGCTGCGTCTTCCTTGCCGACGGCACCTACCTCGAACCGCTGGCGGTCGGGAATGAACAGGCTGCAGACGAGGCATTTGCCGGTGGCAATGTCTTTGTCGCGCGCGACCGGCTCTATCGCGCCAGGCTGGGCGATGAGGGCTTTTCCGCCGTGGTGCTGGCCACCGACGATGCCGATGCGGACCATGCGCGCTTTATCAAAGCCGGCCTGTCGGCGGGAGACGTACTGAGCTTTTCCCGCGCCTTCACCGACACGGCCGGAAAGAGCGACATGGCCTCGTTCAAACTGGCTTTCGCCGCCGGCGCCGAGACGATGGACGCCTTTCTGTTCGCTTGCGAGCGGATCAACGCCCCTCAAATCGACCGTACGGCACTGCAGGCCCATGCCAACGGCGTGACCGGCATTGCCGAAATCGTCGCGGTCAGCGGCGTGCCATCCGAAAAGCGCCACCTGATCGAGACAGCGACGGGTTCGAGGCAGAGGAGCAGCACGGCGTTCGACCTGGCGAACGCGCGTTTGAGCGTTCTCAAGCCCGCGGCTTTCGCTGAGCGCTTCGGCATGTCGGCTGGCGCGCCGACGGACCTTCGCTTCGCCGCGATCGCCTTTTCGGCCCGCAGTGTCGGCGCTGTCGCGAGGCTGCTTGCAGACAACGCCGTCGGGCACGATATAGCGGGCAACGAAATCGTCGTGCAGCCGGCATCCGGACAGGGCGCGGCTTTCATCTTCCGGGAGACCCCATGAGCAAGCCGCAAGGGCCTAATTCGCTGGCGCCGAATTCGTCAGTAACCGTCGGCAACGTCGTCTTCGACAACAGCGGGCCCTTGGCGTTGATCGCCGGCCCGTGCCAGTTCGAATCGCGCCAGCACGCTTTCGAAATGGCCGGCGCGCTGAAGGAACTGACCGGCAAGCTCGGCATCGGCCTCGTCTACAAGACCAGCTACGACAAGGCCAACCGCACCTCGCTGTCGGCAACGCGCGGCGCCGGCATGGACGCGGCGCTTCCGGTGTTCGACGAGTTGCGCAAGGCGTTTTCGCTTCCCATTCTGACCGATGTCCACACCGAGGAGCAGTGCGCGATCGTCGCACACCATGTCGATGTGCTGCAGATTCCGGCCTTCCTGTCGCGCCAGACCGACATGCTGGTCGCCGCCGCCAAGACCGGCAAGGTGATCAACGTCAAGAAGGGGCAATTCCTGGCGCCTTGGGACATGAAGAACGTGGTGGCCAAGATCACCGGTTCGGGCAACCTCAATGTGCTGACCACCGAGCGCGGCGCGTCTTTCGGCTACAACACGCTGGTGTCGGACATGCGGGCTTTGCCTGTGATGGCCGAGATCGGCGCGCCGGTGATTTTCGACGCCACCCATTCGGTGCAGCAGCCGGGCGGGCAGGGCGGTTCCTCCGGTGGCGAGCGCCGCTTTGTCGAGACGCTGGCGCGGGCTGCCGTTGCCGTCGGCGTCGCCGGCGTGTTCATAGAGACCCACCAGGATCCCGACAATTCGACCTCCTCCGACGGGCCCAACATGCTGCCGCTGAAGGACATGCCGGCGCTGCTCGAAAGACTGATGGCATTCGACCGCATCGCCAAGAATGCTGCTGACCTGAACCGAGGCTGATGGTTTCGGCTATGGCGCGCGCGCTGCCCTGCTTGTGGAAGGCATAAGCCGGCTGGAGGCTCGCTCCTGCAAATGAGCGTCTTGGCAGGAGGAAGCCATGTCCGTCGCCCGCGTCACCGAAATCACGTCGTCGTCGAAAAAGAGCTTTCAGGACGCCATCGAGAAGGGGATTGAGCGCGCATCCAAAACCCTGAAGAACGTCGAAGGCGCTTGGATCCAGGACCAGAAGATCGTCGTCGAGGACGGCAGGATCGCGGCGTATCGCGTCAACATGAAGGTGACGTTCATCCTCGCGGAGTAACCGCCCGCTCGAAAAAACGGGAACTTTCGCCCGCGCACCTCATTGTCAAAGTATAGATCAACGACATGAGGAGCATCAGCCATGACCACCCAAACAGGCCACACCGAAGCAATCGCCGCTTCGCGCGTCATCGGCACGTCGGTCTACAACACCGAGGGCACGAGCATCGGCAGCATCGAGGACATCATGCTCGACAAGACGTCGAACGGCATCATGTTCGCGGTGATCGGGTTCGGTGGATTTCTCGGCATTGGCGAGAAGTATCACGCCATTCCGTGGGCGAGCCTCGACTATGACGAGGACAAGGGCGGCTATGTCGTGCCGTTCTCGAAGGAGCAGCTGAAGGCAGCACCCGCCTATTCGATCAATGAACTGGCCGGCGCCGATGGCGAGGCCGCACGTGATGCTTCCTATGATTACTACAAGGTCACGCCGTATTGGCATTGATCAGCTGCGCTGACGCCTGACGTGAAAAGGCCCCCGAATTCCGAAACGGGGGCCTTTTCAGTGTAACCCGACAGTTTCTATTCTGCTGCGTAAAGCGTGGACAGCTGCGTCGCCGCCTTTGGCGGCTGCTGCGTATCGCACGACGTCAGGAACGCCGCCGCGATCAGGAACAAACTCACGATACCGCTCAACTCGGACATGGCGAAACTCCTCCTGTTTCGCCCCGCGCATCACCATCCTAATCGACACATAGATTGTTATCTCTGAATTATGATGACGTGGTGTTGTCGAACGTGATCCGAGGCATGCTCAGCCGAGGAGTCCGGCATTCTTCACCGCCTTGAAAACCTTTTCATGCCAGGCGATCCGATCCGCTTCGCCATTGGCCGGCGTGGTGGAATTGGCGTTGCCGACGTTGATCGCGCGCGAGATCTTTTTAATCAGGCCGGCATCGGCAAAGGCATTGCAGCCTGACCCTTTCCATTCGGCGCAAGCTGCGAGCAGCGAAATCTGCGGATCCTCGATCAGTTCAGGATGATTGGCGAGGTCGACCTTGGCGAGCTTGCCCTTGGCCGTGTACGCGTCGCGCCCGGTGGTCTGGAACGTGCCGCCGCCGCGGAAATTGAAGCCGTCCAACGTTCCTTTCACATTGCCCATGCGGCCGCCATAGGCCCAGTCGCCCAGGGCTTGTGGCTTGCGCAGCAGGTTGTCCTCGATCCACTGATCGGTCTTGCCCGCGGCTCGCGACCTCCATGCGTTCCGGATTGCCGCCACGGTCGTGTAGGTCAGGGATTCGCGAACGAGGGTGAAGCCACCGGTTTCCATCGCCGCTTGAGCGAAGAAATGCATCAGCCGATCATAGTTGTTGCACACGCCATGATCGCCAATTGTCTTGAGGCCTTTGTCGGAGGTAAAGGCGCCGATGTAACCGTCATAGATTGTTCGCTTGGAACCGCTTGCCGGTCTCGGCGCGAATTTCTGGAAGACCGCTGCTGGCAAACCCTTGTTCGGATCGCCCGCAACGGCTTCGAGCACGCTCTCGACACTCTCGGTCGACAGCACCGGTTCGCCTTCGACGACCACCGAAGCATTGGGAATTCGCTTGCCGTTGCTTTTCGGGAAGCCACCGCCGGCAAAGGTTTTCAGATCGTCGATGAGGGCGATTACGCGTGTCCGGCTCTCCGTGAAATCCATGTCGGAAAGCGGACCGCTCACCTTCTTCGTCGGGTTGATGCATCCGACGCTGGACAGGAAATTGACGCCCGGATGGATCAGGATTTCGGTGCGCTTGTTGGTCTTCAGCAGTTCGAGTCCAGGTTTGGGTGGCGTCTTGGCGCCAGTGTAGCCGATCGTCACATATTTGCCTCCGGCCTGTGTCGCCAGCGGATAGGTGCCGGGCTCGATGCGCCTGCCATTGTCTTCTTTGGAATTGTCGCCTGGGCCGCGAGATTCACACACGAACCCCGATAGACCCGTTACTGCCGTGCCGTTGTGGAAGACTTTATAGGTACCAACCGTCCTGCGTCTGGTGCCCCTCATATGCTCGACTTTGCGGCTAATAAGAAGTTCCCAGCCAGTGCCTGAAATCGCTGCCATTGCCGCCTCCCCAAAGAGTTCAAGTGTGTTGATTTCACTGTGGTCGCCAAATAGTTCGCGTTGTAGATGTGACGCTAACATCTTCGAATTCTCTGCATTGTGAAGTTTGTCACGTTGGCGGTAGCCTCTTTTGAAGCATCTGCTGGAGTTTGCGTGCCGCCTGGTATTTTGTGATAAGGGATTGCCGCGATCAAAGGGGAGGGGCACCCGCCCCATGCGGCGCCAGACATATGACGTCAGGGCGGGCTGTTTGCGTTCAGATGGCGTCGCCCATGCCCCACGGCCTGAGCGCATGGGGCGATCGTCACTATTATTTCATGCCATTCCTGATTGCCTTTTGCGGCACTTTGGCTAAGAGGGGCGCGACGCTTTCAATCGATCAATCGGGGACATCGCAATGACCGCCATCATCGACATTGTCGGGCGTGAAATCCTGGACAGCCGTGGAAATCCGACCGTCGAGGTCGACGTCGTTCTCGAAGACGGCTCGATGGGCCGCGCCGCGGTGCCGTCCGGCGCGTCGACCGGCGCGCATGAGGCCGTCGAACTGCGCGACGGTGGCGCCCGCTATCTCGGCAAGGGCGTGCTCAAGGCGGTCGAGGCCGTCAATGGCGAGCTGTTCGAGGCGATCGGCGGCATGGAAGCCGAAAACCAGATCCACATCGACCAGACCATGATCGAGCTCGACGGCACGCCCAACAAGAGCCGGCTCGGCGCCAACGCCATTCTCGGCGTTTCGCTGGCGGTCGCCAAGGCAGCAGCGGAAGCCGCCGGCCTGCCACTCTACCGCTATGTCGGCGGCACCAAGGCGCATTTGCTGCCGGTGCCCATGATGAACATCATCAATGGCGGCGCGCATGCCGACAATCCGATCGATTTCCAGGAATTCATGATCCTGCCGGTCGGCGCGCCGACGCTGCGCGAAGGCGTGCGCTGGGGCTCGGAAATCTTCCACACGTTGCGCAAGAAGCTCAAGGATGCCGGCCACAACACCAATGTCGGCGACGAAGGCGGCTTCGCGCCCAATCTGAAGAGTGCGCCGGTGGCGCTCGATTTCATCATGGAATCGATCGAGAAGGCCGGCTTCAAGCCGGGCGAGGAGATCGCGCTTGGTCTCGACTGTGCGGCGACCGAATTCTTCAAGGACGGCAATTACGTCTATGAGGGCGAGAAGAGGACCCGCGATCCCAAGGCGCAGGCCAAGTACCTGGCCAAGCTCGCCGCCGACTATCCGATCATCTCGATCGAGGACGGCCTGGCCGAGGACGACTGGGAGGGTTGGAAGTACCTGACCGATTTGATCGGCAACAAGACGCAGCTGGTTGGCGACGACCTCTTCGTCACCAACACGGCGCGGCTGCGCGACGGCATCCGCATGGGTGTCGCCAATTCGATCCTGGTCAAGGTCAACCAGATCGGCTCGCTCACCGAAACGCTCGACGCTGTCGAGACCGCGCACAAGGCAGGCTACACAGCCGTCATGTCGCACCGTTCGGGCGAAACCGAGGATTCGACCATCGCCGACCTCGCCGTCGCCACCAATTGCGGGCAGATCAAGACCGGTTCGCTGTCGCGCTCGGATCGCATGGCCAAGTACAACCAGCTGATCCGCATCGAGGAAGAGCTCGGCAAGCAGGCGCGCTACGCCGGCAAGTCGGTAATCAAAGCTTAAATTCTGCCGAACTGGCGAAAACGACGAAGGGCGGGATTTTCCCGCCCTTTTTCGTTGCGGGCGCTGGCTAATGCACCTGTCCGTAACCGTCCATTAAGCACAATCGGGCGAGATAGACAGGTCAGAGGACTGCGACCATGTGGACACGCCAGCACAAGCAGAGAAACACCGGCCGGCTGATCATCCCGTCGCTTTGCGTGGCGTTCCTGGCCTATTTCGGCTTCCATGCCTATCATGGCGAGTTCGGCATCAATTCCAAATATCAGCTCGAAGCGCAGAGCATCGAATTGCAGGCCAAGTACGATGCCATCAAGGCGCGCCGGGTCGATCTGGAGCGGCGCGTCCAGCTGATGCATGAGGGCACGCTTGAAAAGGATATGCTCGACGAGCAGGCACGCCGGGCGCTCAATCTGTCCCAGCCCGATGAAATCACCATCATGCTGCCGGCCAATTCGAAATAACCTAATTTAGGTTAATCGCTTTTATTTCCAATGATTCTAGACATTTAGATGCATGCCAGCCATGCGTTTTTCTGCATGGCGAAACGCGGTCTCGCATGTTAGCTTCCTTCCAATCGGTGGGGAGGAGCTGATCCTCCCCGGAGCAGACATGGTCTGCTTTAGTGTCCGCAAAGAGACGCCAACAGGGAGTGATGCATGGCCACCGCCGCCAAAAAAGCGCCTGCCAAATCCGTTAAATCGACATCCGCCAAATCAACCGGGCTTTCCGCCCCCAAGCCGGCCGACTTCACCAAGGACGAGGAGCTTGCCGCCTACCGGCACATGCTGCTTATCCGCCGCTTCGAGGAAAAGGCCGGCCAGCTCTACGGCATGGGCTTCATCGGCGGCTTCTGCCATCTCTATATCGGGCAGGAAGCGGTCGTCACCGGCATGAAGATGTCGCTGATCAACGGCGACCAGATGATCACCGCCTATCGCGACCATGGCCACATGCTGGCGATGGAACTGTCACCGCGGGGCGTCATGGCAGAGCTGACCGGACGCCGTGGCGGCCTGTCGAGGGGCAAGGGCGGCTCCATGCACATGTTCTCCAAGGAGAAGCATTTTTACGGCGGCCACGGCATTGTCGGCGCGCAGGTCTCGCTCGGCACCGGTCTCGCCTTCGCCAACCGCTACCGCGACAACAACAATGTGTCGCTGACCTATTTCGGCGATGGCGCTGCCAATCAGGGTCAGGTCTATGAAAGCTTCAACATGGCCTCGCTGTGGAAGCTGCCGGTGATCTACATCATCGAGAACAACCGCTACGCCATGGGCACTTCGGTGTCGCGCTCGTCGGCCGAAACCAATTTTTCGCATCGCGGCGCCTCGTTCAAGATTCCCGGCATTCAGGTCGACGGCATGGATGTGCGTGCGGTCAAATCCGCCGGCGATCAGGCGACCGAATGGTGCCGTGCCGGCAACGGTCCGATCATCCTCGAGATGCAGACCTATCGCTATCGCGGTCACTCGATGTCGGATCCCGCGAAATACCGCTCCAAGGAAGAAGTGCAGAAGATGCGCTCGGATCATGATCCGATCGAGCAGGTCAAGGCGCGGCTGACGGCCAAGAAGTGGGCGACCGAGGACGAGCTCAAGAACATCGACAAGGAAGTCCGCGACATCGTCGCCGACGCCGCCGAATTTGCCCAGCACGACGCAGAGCCGGATCCGTCCGAGCTCTGGACCGACATCGTATTGTAACGGGAGGGCAAGGACATGCCGATCGAAATTCTCATGCCCGCTCTCTCGCCGACCATGGAAGAGGGCAATCTTTCCAAGTGGTTGAAGAACGAGGGCGACAAGGTCGTCGCCGGTGATGTCATCGCCGAGATCGAAACCGACAAGGCGACGATGGAAGTCGAGGCCGTCGATGAAGGCACGATCGGCAAGATCGTGGTTCCCGCCGGCACCGAAGGCGTCAAGGTCAATGCGGTGATCGCCGTGTTGCTGCAGGACGGCGAAAGTGCAGGCGATGTCGAAAAGAGCGGCCAGCCTGCCTCAACCCAGGATGCCGTTTCCGCTGGCGGTCAGCGGACCGATGCAGCCGAGGAAGGCTCAAAGGCGGCTCCCCAGGATGCCGGCGAGGCTCCGAAGGCAGTTCCCGCCGCTCCGGCAGCCAAACCTGCCGCCGATCCGGATATTCCCGCCGGCACCGAGATGATCTCGACCACGGTGCGCGAGGCCTTGCGCGATGCCATGGCCGAGGAAATGCGCCGCGACGGCGATGTCTTCGTCATGGGCGAGGAGGTCGCGGAATACCAGGGCGCCTACAAGATCACGCAAGGCCTGCTGCAGGAATTCGGGCCGCGCCGCGTGGTCGACACGCCGATCACCGAGCATGGCTTTGCCGGCGTCGGCGTCGGTGCGGCAATGGCCGGCCTGAAGCCGATCGTCGAATTCATGACCTTCAACTTCGCCATGCAGGCGATCGACCAGATCATCAACTCCGCGGCCAAGACGCTCTATATGTCGGGCGGCCAGATGGGCGCACCGATCGTGTTCCGCGGACCGAACGGTGCGGCCGCCCGCGTCGGCGCCCAGCATTCGCAGTGCTATGCCGCCTGGTACAGCCATATTCCCGGCCTGAAGGTCGTGATGCCGTACACGGCTGCCGACGCCAAGGGCCTGCTCAAGGCGGCGATCCGCGATCCGAACCCGGTCATCTTCCTTGAAAACGAAATCCTCTACGGCCAGTCCTTCGACGTGCCGAAGCTCGATGATTTCGTGCTGCCGATCGGCAAGGCGCGCATTCACAAGCAGGGCAAGGACGTCACCATCGTCTCGTTCGGCATCGGCATGACCTATGCCATCAAGGCGGAAGCCGAGCTGCGCGGCATGGGCATCGATGCCGAGATCATCGATCTCAGGACCATCCGTCCGCTCGACCTCGACACCGTCATTGCCTCGGTGAAGAAGACCAACCGCTTGATCGTGGTCGAAGAAGGTTTCCCGCAAAGTTCGGTCGGCGACCACATCGCCAACCAGGTTTCGCAGCGCGCCTTCGACTTCCTCGATGCGCCGGTCATCACCATCGCCGGCAAGGACGTGCCGATGCCCTATGCGGCGAACCTCGAAAAGCTGGCCTTGCCCAATGTCGGCGAGGTCATCGAGGCGGTCAAAGCCGTCACGTATCGCTGAGCCGGTCGGGAGGACATCATGCCAATCAACATCACCATGCCGGCGCTGTCGCCCACGATGGAAGAGGGCAATCTTTCCAAATGGCTGGTCAAGGAAGGCGACAAGGTTTCGCCGGGCGACGTGATCGCCGAGATCGAGACCGACAAGGCGACGATGGAAGTCGAGGCCGTCGATGAGGGCACGGTCGCCAAGCTGGTCGTTCCGGCCGGCACCGAAGGCGTGAAGGTCAATGCGCTGATCGCCATTCTCGCCGGCGAAGGCGAGGATGCAGGTGCAGCGGCAAAGGGCGGCGGCGATGCCGCGCCCGCGAAAGCCGATGCCAAACAGGATAAGGCGTCAAACTCCCCACCCGTGGGGGAGATGTCGACGAAGTCGACAGAGGGGGGCGCTGCCCCGCCGACCTCTCAGTCTGTCGCGCCCCCCTCTGGCCTGCCGGCCATCTCCCCCACAAGGGGGGAGATCAGCCAATCGTCAGGCGAGCGCACCTTCGCTTCGCCGCTGGCTCGTCGCATCGCCAAGGATGCAGGCGTCGATGTGTCCGCCGTAACCGGCACCGGCCCGCATGGCCGTGTCGTCAAGGCCGATGTCGAGGCGGCGATTGCCGGCGGTGGCGCCAAGGCTGCACCGGCCGCGAAGGCCGCACCTGCCGGCGCTCCGGCACCTGCGGCTCCGGCTGCGGCACCCAAGGCGATGTCGGACGAACAGGTGCTGAAGCTGTTTGCCGAAGGGTCCTATGAGCTCGTCCCGCACGACAATATGCGCAAGACCATTGCGCGCCGCCTGGTCGAGGCCAAGACAACCATCCCGCATTTCTACCTGACGCTCGACTGCGAGCTCGATGCGCTGCTGGCGCTGCGCACACAGATCAATGCGGCTGCTCCGACGAAGAAGACCGACAAGGGCGAGGCTCCCGTCTACAAACTCTCGGTCAACGACATGGTGATCAAGGCGATGGCGATGGCGCTGATGGCGGTGCCGGATGCCAATGCATCGTGGACCGAAAGCGCCATGGTCAAGCACAAGCACGCCGATGTCGGCGTTGCCGTGTCGATCCCCGGCGGCCTGATCACGCCGATCATCCGCCACGCCGACGAAAAGACGCTGTCCACTATCTCCAACGAGATGAAGGATCTGGCGAGCCGTGCCCGCAGCCGCAAGCTGAAGCCTGAGGAATATCAAGGCGGCACGACGGCTGTCTCCAATCTCGGCATGTTCGGCATCAAGGACTTTGCCGCCGTCATCAACCCGCCGCATGCGACGATCCTGGCGGTGGGTGCGGGCGAGCAGCGGCCGGTGGTCAAGAATGGCGAGATCAAAATCGCCAATATCATGTCGGTGACGCTGTCGACCGATCACCGCGCCGTCGACGGTGCGCTCGGCGCCGAACTTCTGGTCGCCTTCAAGCGCATGATCGAAAATCCGATGGGCATGCTGGTCTAGGAAGGAAAAAGGCTGTGCGGAAATTCGTCACCAGCCTTTTCGCCCTGATCCTTTCCGGCCTGGCCGGCGGGCTGGTGGCGCTGTGGCTGGCAATCGTCACCAATGCGAATTCCGAATACATCCTGGTCTTCATGGTTTCGGCGCTGGTCACCATCGTTGCGACGGTGGCGTTTTTCATCGCGCAGTTCGTGCCAAACCCGCAAAGGGCGATAAACCTGACGGGGCTTGTTGGGGTTTCGTTGTTCGTGCTGGCCGGAATCGGGCTGATTGCCTGGACCTTCTCGCAGCCGCCTGGCAAAGCCCAGTGGTCGGGCGATCTCCCCGTTGTCGCCGGTCTGTTTTTGCCAAGCATCGCCACGGTTATCGTGCAGTGGCTGTTCGTGGGATGGCGCGTGCGGCGCGGGCTTAGGGCGGAGGCGGGTGCGGGTGCATGAAGACGATCCTCTGCTACGGCGATTCCCTGACCTGGGGCTATGACGCGGCGAGCCTCGGGCGTCATGCGCTGGAAGATCGCTGGCCGAGCGTGCTCAAGGCGGCGTTGGGCGACGATGATATCGAAGTCATTGCCGAAGGTCTGAACGGCCGCACCACGGCTTTCGACGATCACCTGGCTGGTGCCGACCGCAATGGCGCCAAGGTGCTGCCGACGATCCTGACCAGCCATGCGCCGCTCGACCTGATCATCATCATGCTCGGCGCCAACGACATGAAGCCCTGGATCCACGGCAATCCGGTCGCGGCCAAGCAGGGGGTGCAGCGGCTGATCGACATCGTGCGCGGCCACGATTATCCGTTCGACTGGGCCGCGCCGCAAATCCTGATCGTCGCGCCACCAGCGGTCAGCCGCACCGACAATGCCGAATTCAAGGAAATGTTTGCCGGCGGCGACGAGGCCTCGAAGCGGCTGGCGCCGCAATATTCCGCGCTCGCCGACGAGGCCGGCTGCGGCTTTTTCGATGCCGGCACGGTGGCCGAGACCACACCGATCGACGGGGTCCATCTCGATGCCGAAAACACGCGCAATATAGGTGACGCATTGGCGCCATTGGTGCGTGTGATGCTGGAACTCTAGAGAAAATCAGGGAGAAACCCCGTGGCTGAATCCTACGACGTCATAATCATCGGCTCAGGCCCCGGCGGCTATGTCACGGCGGTGCGCTCCGCCCAGCTCGGCTTCAAGACGGCGATCGTCGAGCGCGAGCATCTCGGCGGCATCTGCCTCAACTGGGGCTGCATCCCGACCAAGGCGCTGCTGCGCTCGGCCGAGATCATGCACTATTCCGATCATCTGAAGGACTACGGCCTGAAGCTCGAAGGCGGCAAGGTCAGCGCCGACACGGCCGCTGTCGTCGACCGCTCGCGCAAAGTGTCGTTGAGGCTCAATGGCGGCGTCGCCTTCCTGATGAAGAAGAACAAGGTCGACGTTATCTGGGGCGAGGCCAAGCTCTCCAAGCCGGGTGAAATCGTCGTCTCCAAGACGGCCAAGAAACCGATGGAGCCGCAGCCGCCGGTGCCCAAGGGCGTCAAGGGCGAGGGCACCTATACCGCCAAGCACATTATTCTAGCCACCGGCGCCCGGCCGCGCGCGCTGCCCGGCATCGAGCCGGACGGCAAGCTGATCTGGACCTATTTCGAGGCGATGGTGCCGAAGGAGATGCCGAAGTCGCTGCTGGTCATGGGTTCGGGCGCCATCGGCATCGAGTTCGCCTCCTTCTACCGCACCATGGGCGCCGAGGTGACGGTGGTCGAGCTTTTGCCGGCGGTGATGCCGGTCGAGGATGCCGAGGTCTCGAAATTCGCGCAGAAGCAGTTCGAGAAGCAGGGCATGAAAATCATCCTCGAGGCCAAGGTGACCAAGGTCGAGAAGGGTGCCAACTCGATCACCGCCCATGTCGAGATGAAGGACGGCAAGGTCGAGAAGATCACCGCCGACCGCATGATCTCGGCCGTCGGCGTGCAGGGCAACATCGATAATCTCGGCCTCGAGACGCTCGGCGTGAAGACCGATCGCGGCTGCGTCGTCATTGACGGCTATGGCAAGACCAACGTTCCCGGCATCTACGCTATCGGCGATGTCGCCGGACCGCCGATGCTCGCCCACAAGGCCGAGCATGAAGGCGTGGTCTGCATCGAGAAGATCGCCAATTTCCCCGGCGTGCATGCGACAGACAAGCTGAAGATCCCGGGCTGCACCTATTGCAACCCGCAGGTCGCCTCGGTCGGGCTCACCGAAGCCAAGGCGAAGGCCGAAGGCAAGGACATCCGCGTCGGCCGTTTCCAGTTCGGCGCCAACGGCAAGGCGATCGCGCTTGGCGAGGACCAGGGCTTCATCAAGACCATCTTCGACAAGAAGACCGGCCAGCTGCTCGGCGCGCATATGGTTGGCGCCGAGGTGACGGAGCTGATCCAGGGCTTTGTCGTGGCGATGAACCTGGAGACCACCGAGGAAGAACTGATGCACACCATCTTCCCGCATCCGACGCTGTCGGAGATGATGAAGGAAAGCGTGCTTGATGCCTATGGCCGTGCGCTCAACGCGTGATAAATTGCTGCCGCGAGACTCAGACGCATGCGCCGGAGGAACCTTACGGCAAGACAGTTCGTTTCCGGATGCATTTTCACCTGACACTGGAGGAGTTGGCATATGGACGTGAATGGCGTGGGCTGGATTGCGGCCATCATCATCGGCGGTTTGGCAGGGTGGCTGGCCGAGATGGTCATGAAGAGCAATACCGGCGTCTTGATGAACATCATTATGGGCATTGTCGGCGCGGTGGTGCTGAACGCAATTCTCAGGGCGCTCAACATCGAACCCTTCGGAGTCGGCTGGCTCGCCTACCTGATCACAGGCTTCATCGGCGCCTGCCTGCTGATTTTTGCCGGGCGGCTCATTCGCCGATAAAACGGCTCGCCGTTTTATCTCGTTCTTCTGACGCAATTCCGGACGGAAAACCGTGTCACACTTTTCCTGGAATTGCTCTGGATCCCCGCTATGCGAAAAAGGCTGTGGCGGCATGCGCCGCCGCAGCCTTTTTCTTTGCACCGAAAAGCCCTAGATGACGCCAGAAGGGCGAATGCCGACGGGCAGACGCCAACAAGTCAGGTTTGAGATGGTCACTGTTCTCGACACGATCGCCAACGCGCCGCGCCTGCGGCACCCCGAGAAGGCACACAAGCCTGATCAGGACGTGCTGCGCAAACCCGACTGGATCCGCGTCAAGGCGCCGATGTCGAAGGGCTATGCCGAAACCCGCGAGATCGTGAAGTCGCACAAGCTGGTCACGGTGTGCGAAGAGGCCGGCTGCCCCAATATCGGCGAGTGCTGGGAAAAGAAGCACGCCACCTTCATGATCATGGGCGAGATCTGCACGCGCGCTTGCGCCTTCTGCAATGTCGCCACCGGCATTCCCACCGCGCTCGATGCCGATGAGCCGGCGCGTGTCGCGCATGCCGTCAAGCAGATGGGGCTGACCCATGTCGTCATCACCTCGGTCGACCGCGATGATCTTGCCGATGGCGGCGCGCAGCATTTCGCCGAGGTTATCCGGGCGATCCGAGCAGCGACGCCCTTGACCACGATCGAAATCCTGACGCCCGATTTCCTGCGCAAGGAGGGCGCGCTGGAGATCGTCGTGGCGGCCAAGCCCGATGTCTTCAACCACAATCTCGAAACCGTGCCGTCGAACTACCTGACGGTGCGGCCGGGTGCTCGCTATTTCCACTCGATCCGGCTGTTGCAGCGGGTCAAGGAGCTCGACCCGTCGATCTTCACGAAGTCCGGCATCATGGTCGGCCTCGGCGAAGAGCGGAACGAGATCCTGCAACTGATGGATGACCTGCGCTCGGCCAATGTCGACTTCATGACCATTGGCCAGTATCTGCAGCCGTCGAAGAAACACCACCCGGTGATCCGCTTCGTCACGCCGGAGGAGTTCAACTCCTTCGCGACGATCGGCAAGACCAAGGGTTTCCTGCTGGTGGCGTCGAGCCCGCTGACGCGCTCCTCGCATCATGCCGGTGACGATTTCGCCAGGCTGCGGGCGGCGCGTGAGGCGCAGCTCAAAAAAGCCAGTTAAAATCCTGATTCAATGCCGAAATTCGAAGCCACACGCCGCGTTGCCCACACGCCGGAGCAGATGTTTGCTCTGGTCGCCGATATCGAGACCTATCCGCAATTTCTGCCGCTTTGCGAGGCGCTGACGGTGCGCTCTCGCAAGGAGCGTGATGGCCGCACCATTCTCCTCGCCGATATGAGCATCGGCTACAAGGCGATCCGCGAGACCTTTACGACGCAGGTGCTGTTGAAGCCGGACGAGAACACAATCGACGTCAAATACATCGATGGGCCGTTCAAATATCTAAGCAATATCTGGCGCTTCGAGCCGGCCGACGGCGGCGGCTGCAACGTTCGCTTCTTCATCGACTACGAGTTCAAGAGCCGTATCCTCGGCGTGTTGATGGGCACCATGTTCGATCGCGCCTTCCGCATGTTTTCCGAAGCGTTCGAAAAACGTGCGGACGTCATCTACGGAACGACGCCCATCTCATGAGTGTCGCCCAGCGCGCGCAGGCCGATCTCCAGCGCATGCTTGACCGTCTCGCGGCGGATGAAGTCGCGGCCATTGTCGGCAAACATATTGAGCTCGGCAGCCACCGGCCCACCTCTTAGGGCAACTCCGAACCAGACGAGGCCGACCGGTTTTTCCGGCGAGCCGCCGCCTGGGCCGGCAATGCCGGTGACGGCAAGCGCAAGCCCGGCGCGCGAGCGGGCCAGAGCGCCCTCCGCCATCTCCAGAACCGTTTCGCGCGAGACGGCGCCATGCGCCTCGAGTGTGGCGGGCGAGACGCCGAGCATCTCCATCTTTGCTTCATCGGAATAGGTGATGAGGCCGCGATCGACGACAGCGGACGAGCCGGCAATGTCGGTCAGTGCCGAGATGATCATGCCGCCGGTGCAACTCTCGGCCGTCGCCAGCATGATGCCGCGTTGCTGGCAGACCTGGAGCAGGGCGTTGGCAAGATCGCTGTTGTTCATGCGGGAACCTCCCCGGGGAAGACGACACTGGCGGTGGCGATGGCGGCGATGCCTTCCTCGCGGCCGACAAAGCCGAGTTTCTCGTTCGTCGTCGCCTTGATCGAGATGCGATCGCTGGAAATGCCCAGCATCGCCGACAACGCGTTGGTCATGGCCTCGCGATGCGGGCCGACGCGCGGCGCCTCGCAGATCAGCGTGATGTCGGCATTGGCGATGCGGCCGCCGCGTTCGCGCACCAACCTGGCCGCATGCTCGACGAAGATCTTTGACGCCGCGCCCTTCCATTGCGGATCGGAAGGCGGGAAATGCGTGCCGATGTCGCCGGCGCCGCAAGTGGCGAGCAGCGCATCGGTCAGCGCGTGCAGGCCGACATCGGCATCCGAATGGCCGGAAAGCTTCTTGCCGTGCGGAATGGCGACGCCGCACAGGGTGACATGGTCGCCGGCCTCGAAAGCGTGCACGTCATAGCCATTGCCGGTGCGAATGTCTGGAAAACGCTCGCCAGTAAGCCGCTGATCCGCCATCGCAATATCCCTTGCCCAGGTCAGTTTGACGTTGTCCGGCGACCCCTGAACGATTTTCACCGGAATATGCGCCCATTCGGCGATCGCGGCATCGTCGGTAAAATCCGTCTTGCCGAGATGATGGGCCTTTTCGTGCGCGGCGAGCAACGGCCAGAACGGAAAGCCTTGCGGCGTCTGCGCGGCATGAAGGCCGGCCCTTGGCACCGTCTCCTCGATCATGCCGGTCGCCGACTCGCGCTTCAGCGTATCGGCGACGGGCAAAGCGGGCAGCGCGCCTTGGCGCTCGCCAATGGCGGCGATGGTACGGTCGATCAGGGCCGCGTCGACAAACGGCCGCACCGCGTCATGGATAAGGACACGGCCGGGCGCACGGTCCCTCAGCGCAAGCAGGCCGAGCCGGACCGATGCCTGGCGCGACTCGCCACCGACCGCGGCGGTAACCCGCTCGGCGAACAGGCCGGCTGCCTTGTCGAAAAGCGCGCGGTCATCGGCATGGATGGCGACGACGACGGGGCCAATTCCGGGATGCGCCAGGAAAGTCTCCAGCGTGCGCGCGATGACGGCACGGCCACCGATGCGCTGATATTGCTTCGGCCCGTCGGCCTTTCCGGCACGCGCGCCGCGACCGGCGGCAACGATGACCAAGCCGACCTTGTCGGTCGTCGCCTCGGCCGGTTTTTCGCTTGCGTCTGTCATGCCGAGAGGCTTAGTCGCGGCTTATGGCGAAGGCCAGCATTTTCCCAAATGCGCCGCAATGTGACGTCATTGCGCGTTGCACAATGCCTTTCTTATGGCTAGAGAATGTGCAGCAATCCGATATGCTTGGTTTTTGTGCATGCCTGAAGTGACAAAATTGGCTTCGCCGCTCGACGTTGGCGGCGTGACAATCCGCAACCGCGTCTTCCTCGCGCCCATGTCGGGAATAACGGACGAGCCGTTCCGGCAGCGCGCCTACGCGCATGGCGCGGGCCTGGTCGTGTCGGAAATGGTGGCGAGCGGCGAGCTTGCCAAGGGCAGGGTCGGATGCGACCTGCGCATCCGTCATTCCGGGCTGCCCGTCCATATGGTTCAGCTTGCCGGCCGCGAGGCCGAGCACATGGCCGAGGGCGCGCGCATCGCTGCCGGCGAGGGCGCCGACATCATCGACATCAATATGGGCTGCCCGGCCAAGAAGGTGACCGGCGGCTATGCCGGCTCGGCGCTGATGCGCGATCTCGACCTCGCGCTGTCGCTGATCGAAGCGGTGATCGGCGCGGTCCAGGTGCCGGTCACGGTCAAGATGCGGCTCGGCTGGGACGACAATGCGCTCAATGCACCCGTCTTGGCGCGCCGCGCCGAAGAGGCCGGTGTTAAAATGGTGACCGTGCATGGGCGCACGCGCTGCCAGTTTTATCAAGGCAAGGCCGATTGGGGCGCCATCGCCCGCATCAAGGACGTCGTCTCGATCCCGGTCGTCGCCAATGGCGATGTGGGCTCGCCCGCGGAGGCCGCCGAAATCCTTGGACAGTCGGGCGCCGACG
The DNA here is from genome assembly GCF_040320205.1 of Mesorhizobium sp. M0761. Classification (NCBI taxonomy): domain Bacteria; kingdom Pseudomonadati; phylum Pseudomonadota; class Alphaproteobacteria; order Hyphomicrobiales; family Phyllobacteriaceae; genus Mesorhizobium; species Mesorhizobium sp. M0761. Next base: position 184,024 of record NZ_JAMYPF010000008.1, on the reverse strand, counting down.
CGGTGATGATCGGCCGCGCGCATTATGGCGCGCCATGGACGGCGGGCCACATCGCGGCAACGGCTGCGGGCGACGCGCCCTCCGGCGTGCCGGAAAGCCCGCAAGCCATGGCGGACTACATCGTTTCCCACTACGAAGACATGCTGACGCTTTACGGCGTCGAAAGTGGCTTGCGCCAGGCGCGCAAGCATCTCGGCTGGTATCTCGACCGCCACGCTGCTGGCGTTTCCGATGAGCGGCGGAAAGCCATCCTCACCTCTTTCGAACCCGCCCGCGTCATTGCCTTGCTGCATGAGGTGTTTTCCGGCGAAGCCACGCCCTTGCGGAGCGCCGCATGAACGCCACCGTCACACCGAGCTCCGACATGGCGGATGCCGCCAGTATCGTGCTGAACACCATCCGCCGTCCGGTCATCATGGTCGATCCGGACGGGTTCATCACCTACGCCAATGCCGATGCGGAAGACTTCTTCCGTTCAAGTGCCAACATGCTTGCCCGCAACACACTGTCCAAGCTGATCCCGTTCGGCAGCCCGTTGCTGCAGCTGGTCGATCAGGTGCGCGAGCGCCGTGCGCCGGTCAACGAATACCGTGTCGACGTGTCGTCGCCGCGTCTCGGCATCGAGAAGGTCGTCGATCTCTATGTCGCGCCGGTGCCGGAATTCCCAGGCTCGATCGTGGTGATGTTCCAGGAACGCTCGATGGCCGACAAGATCGACCGGCAGATGACACACAGGGGTGCCGCGCGTTCGGTCACCGGCCTTGCCGCCATGCTGGCACATGAGATCAAGAACCCGCTGTCCGGCATACGTGGCGCCGCACAGCTGCTCGAACTCTCGGCGTCCGACGAGGATCGCGCGCTGACCCGCCTCATCACCGACGAGACCGATCGTATCGTCTCCCTCGTCGACCGCATGGAAGTGTTTTCCGACGAGCGGCCGATTGACCGCTATCCTGTCAACATCCATGTCGTGCTGGACCATGTGAAGGCAATCGCGAAGAACGGTTTTGCCAAGAGAATCAGGATATTGGAGGACTATGATCCATCATTGCCTCCGGTTTTCGCCAACCGCGACCAACTGATCCAGGTGTTTCTCAACCTGGTCAAGAACGCTGCCGAGGCGATCGGCGGCGACCCGCAGGGCGAGATCGTGCTGTCGACCGCGTTCAGGCCGGGCATCCGCGTTTCCGTTCCCGGAACCCAGGACCGCGTGTCGCTACCGCTTGAATTCTGCGTGCGCGACAATGGGTCCGGCGTTTCGGAAGACATTCTGCCGATCCTGTTCGATCCGTTCATCACCACCAAGCCGAACGGGTCGGGGCTCGGCCTGGCGCTGGTGGCGAAAATCGTCGGCGAGCATGGCGGCATCATCGAATGCGATTCGACGCCGCGCGGCACCACCTTCCGAATCCTGATGCCGGCCTGGAAAGAAACACCCATCGACACTGCCGATGATGAAGGCGAAGGAGACCGCAAATGACGGTTCGCGGCAATATTCTCGTCGCCGACGACGATGCGGCCATCCGCACCGTGCTCAATCAGGCGCTGTCGCGCGTCGGCCATGAGGTGCGCGTGACCTCCAACGCCTCGACGCTGTGGCGCTGGGTGGCGGCGGGCGAGGGCGATCTGGTGATCACCGACGTTGTCATGCCGGACGAGAACGCCTTCGACATGCTGCCGCGCATCAAGAAGGCGCGCCCCGAGCTGCCGGTCATCGTGATGAGCGCGCAAAACACTTTCATGACGGCGATTCGTGCTTCCGAAACAGGTGCTTACGAGTATCTGCCGAAGCCGTTCGACCTGACCGAACTGCTCAACATCGTCAACCGGGCGCTGTCAGAGCCGCGCCGACCGAAGATCGATACGCGACCGGAAGAACAGCCTGACGCGATGCCGCTGGTCGGCCGGTCGGCCGCCATGCAGGACATCTACCGCATGCTGGCGCGCATGATGCAGACCGACCTGACGGTGATGATCTCGGGCGAGTCCGGCACCGGCAAGGAATTGGTGGCGCGCGCGTTGCACGAATATGGCCGTCGCCGCGGCGGTCCGTTCGTCGCCATCAACATGGCGGCGATCCCGCGCGATTTGATCGAATCGGAGCTGTTCGGCCACGAGAAGGGCGCCTTCACCGGCGCACAGAACCGCTCGACCGGCCGCTTCGAGCAGGCCGAGGGCGGCACGCTGTTCCTCGACGAGATCGGCGACATGCCGATGGAGGCGCAGACGCGGCTGCTGCGCGTGCTGCAGCAGGGCGAATACACCACGGTCGGCGGGCGCACCCCGATCAAGACCGATGTGCGCATCGTCGCCGCCACCAACAAGGATCTGCGCACGCTGATCAACCAGGGGCTTTTCCGCGAGGATCTGTTCTATCGCCTGAATGTCGTGCCGCTTCGGCTGCCGGGTTTGCGTGAGAGATCGGAAGACATTCCCGATCTGGTGCGGCATTTCTTCAAGATCGGCGCCAGCGAAGGCTTGCAGACCAAGCGCATTTCGACCGGCGGCATCGAATTGATGAAGCGCTATCCGTGGCCGGGAAACGTGCGCGAGCTGGAAAACCTGGTGCGCCGGCTTGCGGCGCTCTATTCGCAGGACGAAATATCAGCCGAAATCATCGAAGCCGAACTGAAGACAGGCGAAAGGCCGGTCGTTCCCGGCGGCGGCAATTTGATCCCGGACGATCTGTCCATCGGCCAGGCGGTGGAGCACTTCCTGCAGCGCTATTTCGCATCTTTCGCCGGTGATTTGCCTCCGGCAGGTCTCTATCAGCGCATCCTGTCCGAGGTCGAATATCCGCTGGTGCTCGCTTCCATGACGGCAACGCGCGGCAACCAGATCAAGGCGGCCGAATTGCTCGGCTTGAACCGCAACACGCTGCGCAAGAAGATTCGCGAGCTGGGCGTCAACGTCTACAAATCGTCGAGATCGTGAGCGCCTACCGCCCGATGTGACGTCAGGTCATCCCCTTTTCAGGGGATCGGTGGCCGAAAGATTTCCGTCACGGCCACACTTGTTGCATAATCGCCACAATGCGTTGCATACATCCGACGCAATCACTGGCTCTTAGACGGCGACATGGCTTCGCAAGCTCTGACATCAAACGAACCGCTTTTCAGCAGACCCGGCCAGAGGGATGGACGCCGGCTGCTTGCGTTGCCTGGCGTTGTGGCAATTGCCGGCGCGCTGGTTACGGCGGCAATCTCGTTTGCCATTCTTGTCGGCGCCACGCCGATCACGCCAGACGCAAACACAACGCTGACGCTGATTGCGGCCAATGCCTTATTTGTGCTGGCGCTGATCGCCCTGGTCGGCCGAGAGGTGCATCGCATCACCATGGCGCGCCGGCACGGCAAGGCGGCTTCGCGGCTGCATGTGCGCATCGTGACGATGTTTGCGCTGGTCGCGGCCATCCCCGCCATCATGGTGGCCATCATCGCCTCGATCACGCTCGATATCGGCCTCGACCGCTGGTTCGAAATCCGCACCAAGGCAATCGTCAACTCGTCGCTGTCGATCGCGGACGCCTATGTGCAGGAAAACGCTCGCAATCTTCAGGGCACGACGCTGTCGATGGCCTACGATCTCGATGCGTCGCGCACGCTTTACGGCCTCGATCGAACCGGCTTTCTCGACCTGATGAACAAGGAAGCCGTGGGCAGGAGCCTGGTGCATGCGGCGCTGGTCAGGGAAGACGGCTCCTTTGTCATGAGCGCGAAGACCGATGCGGATTTCTCTATGCCGCCACCGCCGGAGGGCGCGGTCAGCGCCGCGGCCGACGGCAAACCGGTGCTGATCGAGCCGAAGACGCGCAACATCATGGGCGCCATCATCAAGCTGCGGGAGATCGAAGGCCTCTACCTCTACACCAATCGCCTCGTCGACCCCGAAGTGATCAAGGCGAGGGCGATCGTCCAGTCCAACACCGCCGAATATCGCGGCCTGGAAGACAACAGGCGGACGTCGCAGGTGGCGTTCGCGCTGCCCTATCTGTCGCTGACGCTGATCATCATCCTGTCGGCCATCTGGACCGGCATAGCGGTGGCCGACCGTCTGGTGCGGCCCATCCGTCAACTCATCGGCGCGGCTGACGAGGTTGCGACCGGCAATCTCGATGTCGCCGTTCCGGTACGGCCTTCCGACGGCGATGTCGCCTCGCTTGGCGATACGTTCAACAAGATGCTGCTGGAGCTTAAATCGCAGCGCAACGAGATCCTGTCGGCCAAGGATTTGATCGACGAACGGCGTCGTTTCTCGGAAGCGGTGCTGGCCGGCGTCACCGCCGGCGTCATCGGCGTCGATCCCTACGGCATCGTCTCCATCGTCAACAAATCGGCCGAAACGATGCTGGCCATATCGGCCACGGCGGCGCTGGGGCAGAACCTGTCCGCCGTGCTACCGCATGTCGGCCGTGTCTTCGAGATCGGCCGCAAATCCGGCAAGCCGGTCTATCGCGAGCAGGTCACCTTCTATCGCACCGGCGCCGAGCGTACCTTCAACGTGCAGATCACCATCGAGGCCGGCGACGACGGCGAGGAGGAGAAATCCTACGTCGTGACGGTCGACGACATCACCGATCTGGTCCAGGCACAGCGCTCGTCGGCCTGGGCGGATGTGGCGCGGCGTATCGCGCATGAAATCAAGAACCCGCTGACGCCGATCCAGCTCTCGGCCGAGCGCATCAAGCGACGCTTCGGCAAGGTCATCACCGAGGACCGCGAGATTTTCGACCAGTGCACCGACACGATCATCCGGCAGGTCGAGGATATCGGCCGCATGGTCGACGAGTTCTCGGCTTTCGCCCGCATGCCCAAGCCCGAGATGAAAGCCATCGATCTGCGTGAATCGCTGCGCGAGGCGTCGTTCCTGGTCGAAGTCAGCCGCGCCGACATTGCTTTCGAACGCGTGTTCGGCAACGAACCGCTCAAGGGCACGTTCGATAGCCGATTGATGGCGCAGGCTTTCGGCAACGTCATCAAGAACGCGGCCGAGGCGATTGACGGGCTGGAACAACAGGACGGTTCGCACGGCATAATCCGGATTCAAGCTGCCCGGCAGAATGGCGCCATACGAATCGACGTCATCGACAATGGCAAAGGCTTGCCGCGCGAGAACCGCCAAAGGCTGCTCGAGCCCTACATGACGACGCGCGAGAAGGGCACCGGGCTCGGTCTCGCCATCGTCAAGAAGATCGTGGAGGACCATGGCGGGCGGCTCGAATTGCACGATGCGCCCGCGGATTTCCACGGTGGACGCGGCGCGATGATCTCGATCATCCTGCCGCCAGCTGCCGCAACCGCGCCGCCACGCGGTCAAGGCGAAACGGAACACGAACGAGAAACTGAAAAGGTCGGTAATGGCGTCTGATATTCTCATCGTCGATGACGAGGAAGACATCCGTGAACTCGTCGCGGGCATATTGAGCGACGAAGGGCATGAAACCCGCACGGCATTCGATGCCGACAGCGCGCTCGCGGCAATCGCCGACCGGGCGCCGCGGCTGATTTTCCTCGACATCTGGTTGCAGGGCTCGCGCCTCGACGGGCTGGCGCTGCTCGACGAGATCAAGACGATGCATCCGAGCCTGCCGGTGGTGATGATCTCCGGCCACGGCAATATCGAGACAGCGGTGTCGGCCATCCGCCGCGGCGCCTATGATTTCATCGAGAAGCCGTTCAAGGCCGACAGGCTGATCCTGATCGCCGAGCGGGCGCTCGAAACCTCGAAATTACGGCGCGAGGTGTCCGACCTCAAACAGCGCAGCGGCGAAACTTTCGACTTGATCGGCATGTCGTCGGCGATGAGCCAGCTGCGCCAGACCATCGAGCGCGTGGCGCCGACCAACAGCCGCGTCATGATCATCGGTCCGTCCGGTTCGGGCAAGGAGCTCGCCGCGCGCGCCATCCACACGCTGTCGACGCGCAAGGGCGCGCCGTTCGTGACGCTGAGCGCGGCCAACATCACGCCCGAGCGCATGGAGATCGAGCTGTTCGGCACCGAATCGAACGGCACCGAGCGCAAGGTCGGCGCGCTTGAAGAGGCGCACCGCGGCATTCTCTACATCGACGAAGTGGCCGACATGCCGCGCGAGACGCAGAACAAGATTTTGCGCGTGCTGGTCGAACAGCAGTTCGAGCGGGTCGGCGGCACCAAGCGGGTCAAGGTCGACGTCCGCATCATCTCCTCGACCTCGCAGAACCTGGAGGCGATGATCGCCGACGGCCGTTTTCGCGAAGACCTCTATCACCGCCTGGCGGTGGTTCCGGTCATGGTGCCGGGCCTGGCCGAGCGGCGAGAGGACATTCCCTATCTCGTCGACAATTTCATGAAGCAGATCGCTCGCCAGGCCGGCATCAAGCCGCGCCGCATCGGCGACGATGCGCTTGCCGTGCTGCAGGCGCACAACTGGCCGGGCAATGTCCGCCAACTGCGCAACAATGTCGAACGGCTGATGATCCTGGCGCGTGGCGACGATATCGATGCGCCGATCACCGCCGACCTGTTGCCGTCGGAGATCGGCGATGTCATGCCGCGCACGCCGAACCAGTCCGACCAGCACATCATGGCGCTGCCGCTGCGCGAGGCACGCGAACAGTTCGAGAAGGATTACCTGATCGCCCAGATCAATCGTTTCGGCGGCAACATCTCGAAGACGGCGGAATTCATCGGCATGGAGCGCTCGGCGCTGCACCGGAAACTAAAGTCGCTGGGGGTCTGATCCCCATTGTTGTTGGTCGAGCGGGCCGCGCCCGTGCAATTGCCGGTTACGGCAGCGGCGGAATCGCCTAGAAATAGCGGGACTGTTCTGAGGGATCACCCATGCCGCGCATTGCCTATGTGAACGGGCGCTATGTCGCCCATGCCGACGCTGCCGTGCATATCGAGGATCGCGGCTATCAGTTCGCCGACGGCGTCTACGAGGTCTGCGAGGTGGCGCAGGGCTTTATCGTCGACATGCCGCGCCATCTTGCCCGGCTGAGCCTCTCCCTTAGCGAATTGTCGATCGACTGGCCGGTCACCAAGGGTGTGCTGCCGCTTCTTCTGCGCGAAATCGTCCGGCGCAACCACGTCGTCAACGGCCTGGTCTATGTCCAGGTTACGCGCGGTGTTGCCAGCCGCGACTTCGTTTTCCCGGCCGATACACCGTCATCGCTGGTGATTACGGCCAGAAAGGCCGACCCGGTGGCGGCCGCCAAGCGAGCCGAGGCGGGCATCAAGGTCATCACCGTGCCGGAAAACCGTTGGGACCGGGTCGACATCAAGAGCACCGGCCTGCTGCCCAACGTGCTGGCCAAGCAGAAGGCCAAGGAGGCCGGCGCCCAGGAAGCCTGGTTCGTCGACACCGATGGCAACGTCAAGGAGGGCGGCTCGTCCAACGCCTGGATCGTTACAAGGGACGGCGTTCTGGTCACCCGGCCGGCGGAGCATGGCATCCTGCGCGGCATCACCCGCACGACCATGTTCGAAGTGGCGGCAAAGCTCGGGTTGACGATCGAGGAGCGCGGGTTTTCAGTCACTGAAGCCAAGGCGGCGCGAGAAGCTTTCATCAGTTCGGCAACGACAATCGCCATGCCGGTCGTGGCAATCGACGGTGCCGCGGTCGCCAGTGGGCACCCCGGTTCGATAACACTTTCATTGCGGCAAGCCTTTTTTGACGTTGCGGAAAAAAGTCCAGCCTGATAACCGCACAGACGGACTGCACATCAATATATCTCGTTCTGCTTGTCGTTACTGACGGCAAGGGGGTGTTTGCAAGCTTGACATGTGCCCGCTAATTTGGCGCATTAGCCTGCAAACCGAAGGGGATCGGCGAAAGACAAGAACAATGGCGGAACGATCGCAAAACCTTCAGGACCTGTTCCTGAATTCTGTTCGCAAGAGCAAAAATCCACTCACCATCTTTCTCATCAACGGCGTCAAGCTGACCGGCGTGGTCACTTCCTTCGACAATTTTTGTGTTCTGCTGCGCCGTGACGGCCACTCCCAGCTCGTCTACAAGCATGCCATTTCCACGATCATGCCGAGCCAGCCGGTTCAGATGTTCGATGGCGAGGAAAGCCAGGGCGCCTGATTGGCACGTGAAAAAGACGCGGACCGCGGCGTCCGCGGGAAACCAGCACATAATTCCGGGACGGAAGCCACAGGTCCGACCCGGGCGGTTGTCATCGTGCCGGTGCTTACCCGGCATCAGCGCAACGATGACGAAACGAACCGTCCACGGCTGACGCGTTCGGCGGATGCGCGCCACGACGAAGCGGTCGGCCTTGCCCGCGCCATCAACCTGGATCTGATCCACACGGCGGTGGTCACCGTCAACGATCCACGCCCGGCAACCTTGCTCGGCAGCGGCAAGGTCGCGGAATTCGCCGAGATCGTCAAAGAGGGTCACGCGGAGGTGGTCATCGTCGACCATCCGCTGACGCCGGTGCAGCAGCGCAATCTCGAAAAAGAAATGAATGCCAAGGTGCTCGACCGCACCGGATTGATCCTGGAGATTTTTGGCGAGCGCGCGCGGACCAAGGAGGGCACGCTGCAGGTCGAACTTGCCCATCTCAACTACCAGAAGGGCCGCCTGGTGCGGAGCTGGACCCACCTTGAACGCCAGCGCGGCGGAGCCGGCTTCCTCGGCGGCCCCGGCGAAACCCAGATCGAGTCGGACCGGCGGCAGCTGCAGGAAAAAATCATCAAGCTCAAGCATGAGCTGGAAACGGTGCGCCGCACCCGCGACCTGCACCGCGCCAAGCGCAAGAAGGTGCCGTTCCCGGTGGTGGCGATTGTCGGCTACACCAATGCCGGAAAGTCGACGCTGTTCAACCGGCTGACCGGGGCCGACGTGCTGGCCGAAGACATGCTGTTTGCAACGCTCGACCCGACGCTGCGCCGCGTGCGCCTGCCGCACGGCACGCCGGTCATCCTGTCGGACACAGTCGGCTTCATTTCGGACCTGCCGACGCATCTGGTCGCCGCCTTCCGCGCCACGCTGGAAGAGGTCGTCGAGGCCGATCTGGTCATCCACCTGCGCGATATTTCGGATCCGGATACCGCAGCGCAAGCCGAGGACGTCGAGCGCATTCTCGCCGATCTCGGCGTCGATGCCGGCGATGCCAAGCGCGTCGTCGAAGTGTGGAACAAGGTCGACCTTCTCGACGACGGCAACCGGGAGCGCCTGCTCGCCGACGGCACTGACGCCAACAAGGCGCCGCCGATCGCCATCTCGGCCGTCACCGGCGAAGGCATCGATGCGCTGAAGGCGCTGATCGAGACCAGGATGTCGGGCGAACTGGAGGAATTGACGGTGACGATCGAACCGGCGCAGTTCGGCCTTGTCGACTGGCTCTACCGCAATGGCGACGTCGTTTCGCGGGTAGACAATGAGGATGGCAGCGCGACCATCGCACTCAAGGCCACGCACAGCGCGCGGCATGAGATCGAAAGCCGATTGCACCGCAAAAACAGGCAGTAAGCCTGATTATTTCGCGCTCTTGGCCTGCTGCCAGAGCACTTCCATCTCGTCCAGCGTGGCTTTTTCGAGCGTGCTTCCCGATGCATCGATCGCGCGCTCGACATAGTGGAAGCGCGAGCGGAATTTTTCGTTGGTGCCGCTAAGCGCCGCTTCCGAATCGAGCTTGAGGTGACGCCCCAGATTGACGACGGCAAACAGCATGTCGCCGAATTCGTCCTTGATCTCAGCCGTTTCGCCCTTAGCCAGTGCCTCGCGCAGCTCGCCGATCTCTTCCTCGATCTTGTCGAGGATGGGTGCTGCCTCGCTCCAGTCGAAACCGACACGCGCTGCCTTTTCCTGCAGCTTCAGCGCACGAGTCAAAGCGGGCAGGGCGACGGGCACGCTGTCCAGGAAACCCTTGCCATGGTCTTCGGGGTCGAGGCCGCGGGCGAGGCGCGCACTTCGCTTTTCGGCTTTTTCCTCAGCCTTGATCTTTTCCCACATGCCCTTTGCCATGCCGGCGCTGCGCGCCTTCTCGTCGCCGAAGACATGCGGATGGCGCCGGATCATCTTGGTGGTGATGGCCTCGACCACATCACCGAAGGCAAAATCGCCGGCTTCCTCAGCCATCTGCGCGTGGTAGACGACCTGCAGCAGGAGATCGCCGAGTTCGTCGCGCAGATCGTCGAGATCGCCGCGCGCGATGGCGTCGGCCACCTCATAGGCTTCCTCGATCGTATAGGGCGCGATGGTCGAGAAATCCTGCTCGATGTCCCAGGGACAACCGGTCTTCGGCGCCCTGAGCGCCGCCATGATCTCGATCAGCCGGGAAATGTCGCGCGAAGGTTTCATGCGGCAAATGCTATCCCGCTGCCTGTCGTGCGGCCAACGGCGTCAGCCGGAGAGGGGAGATTGTCCACAGCGAGCTTCAGCCGAGTACCGACACAACCGCCTTGGCGAGGTCATCCATGCCGTCCTCGGGCAGGCCGGCGACGTTGATGCGGCTGTCGCCGACCATGTAGACGCCATACTCGGCACGCAGCCGCTCGACTTGCGCCTCGGTCAGGCCAAGCCTGGAAAACATGCCGCGATGGCTGGCGATGAAGTCGAAGCGGTCGGAGTTGGACTGCCGGCGCAGCGCGTCGGCGAACTGGACGCGCAGCCTCAGCATGCGCAGCCGCATCTCCTCCAGCTCCGCCTCCCAGTCGGCGCGAAGGCCATCATCTTCCAGCACCATGCGCACGGCGGCGGCGCCATGGTCCGGCGGCATCGAATACATGGCGCGCGCCGCCGCCAGCATCTGGCTCATCGCCACATCGGCTTGCGCACCATCCTTCGCCAGGATCATCGCCGCGCCGACGCGGTCGCGGTAGACGGCAAAGTTCTTCGAGCAGCTCGAGGCAACGACCATTTCAGGCACCTTGCCCGCGAGAAGGCGCAAGCCGGCCGCATCGGCGTCCAGGCCTTCGCCAAAGCCCTGATAGGCAATGTCGACAAAGGGCAACAGCCCGCGCTCGACGACAAGATCGGTGACGCTGGCCCATTGCGCGATATCGAGATTGGCGCCGGTCGGGTTATGGCAGCAGCCATGCAGCAGCACGATATCGCCGGGCTCGGCTGCGCCAAGCGTTGCCAGCATCTCGTCGAAGCGCACCGCGCCGGAAACGGCATCGAAATAGGGATAATCGCGCACCTTGAGGCCGGCCCCGCGCATCACCGGCGGGTGGTTCGGCCATGTCGGGTCCGACAGCCAGACGGTTGCGTCGGGGCGGGTCCGCTTCAACAGCTCCGCCACCAGCCGCAGCGCGCCGGAACCGCCAGGCGCTTGCGCGGCGCGGATGCGCGTCATGTCGGCAGCGGGGCCGAAGGCCAGCTTGACCATCGCCGTGTTGAAGCCGGTGTCGCCGGCAAGGCCGAGATAGGTCTTGGTGTCCTGGTCCTGCAGCAACCGCTTCTCGGCCTCGCGCAGGGCGCGCATGACCGGCGTCCTGCCGTCGCGGTCCTTGTAGACGCCGACGCCGAGATCGATCTTGCCGGGGCGCGGATCGGCGCGATAGAGGCCGATCAAGGCGATGATCTTGTCAGCCGGGGCAGGTTGCAGGGTCTCGAACATCAATACGGCTCCAATGGCGGCGGAGTAATACGCAAAGCGGCCGCGTTTCGCCAGTGCTTCCATCTGCGCCAGTCCGCTAGCGTACTGGACCGCTACGCCAAGCTTTGTCTGTACGGCAGGGGTCGGCGGCTATGGCGACGGGTTCATTCCAATCCGCCGGATAAGCACCCGTCCAATCACGGCGAGACCGGTGCCGGTCAGCAGGGAGAAACCGCCGAGCATGCCGGCCAGCCCGGCAAGGAACCAGCGTCCGGCGAAGCTGTCGACGGAGGCATTTTGCGGATTGGTTGGGTCGTAAGCGACAGGGACGCTGTCGCCATCACCCCAGAACGAGCTGTGGACGGCATTGTTGAAGCGGATAACGGTGCCGTCGGCGGTCGAGAACTCGATGCGGGGATTGTATTCGGCGGCGACAATCCTGCCTGTCGCCGAAGCGGTACGAGGGCCGTACATCTCGACGATGGCCAGCACGCCGGAAGCGATCAGTCCGACAATGCCAAAGATGATGAACACCCTGCCGACGATCGGCAACGCTGCAAAACCCGTTACACGACTACCATTGGCCATCTTTTGCTCCTGGGACAGACGGATAAGGCTAGACTTCATCCATAAAGCAAACATCTGCCGCACGGGAGATGGGTAAGTGCGCAGCGGACTTCTGATTGCATGATGCCTATTGTGGCGACGCAAAAAAGTTTTGGTGGCGATGGATTAAGATCCCCGCCTGTTTCGTAAACGGGGCATGAAACGGTCGATGCCACGCTTCGATATTGTCGGACAGCTGGGTTCGCTCAGGCGCTACGCACGCTCGCTGACGCGCGACGGCACTGACGCCGAGGATCTGGTGCACGATGCGCTGGTGCGCGCCTACGAGCGGCGCGACACATTCCGCTCGGGCGGCAATCTGCGGGCATGGTTGCTGTCGATCGTCCACAACGCTTTCATCGACAAGATGCGCTCGCGCCGGTCGGAAGCAGCGCGTGTCGAGCAGGCCGGCTATCTCACCGATGCCAGCACGCCGGCGCCTCAGGAACATTCCGTGCGCCTGGCGCAGGTGCGCGAGGCCTTTTTCAGTCTGCCGGAGGAGCAGCGTTCGGCGCTGCATCTGGTCGCCATCGAGGGCCTTTCCTACCAGCAGGCCGCCGACGCCAGCGGGGTGCCGCTGGGCACGCTGATGTCGCGCATCGGCAGGGCGCGCGCAGCACTGCGCGAGATGGAAAACGCTGCACCTTCGCCGGCCAAAAGCCATCTGAGGATCGTGGGAGACCCGTCATGACCGACCTGTTGCGGGACCCGGTGACCGATACCGATCTCGATTCTTATGTCGACGACCAGCTGGATGTCGCGCGCCGCATTGAGGTCGAGGCGTTCCTGTCGGCTCGTCCGGAGGCAGCGGCCCGGGTGATGTCCGATTTGAGGACGCGCGACGAGCTGCGTCTGGCGCTGGCCGCATCCACAGGAATGGCGCGGCCCGCGACGACTGAAGTCGCGCGCCGGCTGGGCAGGGGGCTGGCCAGTCGCCGCGTCTTCGCCGTGCTGCAGCGGGCGGCGGCGGTCGCCATCTTTGTCGCTGCCGGCTGGCTGGCGAACGGCCTCTTCGGGCCGCTGCTGGTGACCAAGGTTGTGGCTTCGCCGCCGCCGCCCGCCTATGTCGAAGAAGCGATCCGGGCGCACAAGACGACGCTCATGCGCGAGGCGATGCCCTCGCAGTTGGAGGCGCCCAACTACAATGGCGACGAAATCCGCGCCGCCACCGCAATCGTCATGCCATCGCTGCCCAAGGACTGGAAGGTTCGCGACGTGCAGATCTATCCGTCGCGCTTCGGGCCGAGCGTCGAAGTGGCGCTGGAGACGAAGGATATGGGGCTGGTCTCGCTGTTTGCGATCCGGCCTGGAACCTTCGACGTCGTCAAGCCTGCCATCGCGCCATCGGGCGACATCTCCTCTGCCTATTTCCAGATCGGCGAGGTCGCGTACGCGGTCGTCGCGCGCAGCGATGTCCACGACCTCGACCGCGCCGCCGAGACGCTTGCCAAGACACTTTACTGATCAAGACGCTTTACTGAGACCACATAAGGAGAACCCGCATGAATACCCCTGACCTCGGATACCGCATGGGCACTGGCGCGCGCGCCGGCGCCGTCTATGACGAGGGCCTGCGCAGCCACATGCTGCGCGTCTATAACTATATGGGCATTGGCCTCGTCGTCACCGGCATCGTCGCCATGGTGGTCGCTTCGACGCCGGCCCTCTACGTGCCGATCTTTTCCAGCCCGCTGAAATGGGTGGTGATGCTGGCGCCGCTCGCCTTCGTGTTGCTGTTCTCGTTCAAGATGCAGACGATGTCGGCGGCGAGCGCCCAGTTGATGTTCTGGGCCTTCTGCGCGGTGATGGGCCTGTCGCTGGCTTCGGTGTTCCTGGTCTTCACAGGCACCAGCATCGCGCGCACCTTCTTCATCACCGCTACCATGTTCGGCGCCACCAGCCTCTACGGCTACACGACCAAGCGCGACCTGACCCAGTTCTCGTCCTTCCTGATCATGGGCCTGATCGGTGTGGTGATCGCCAGCGTCGTCAACATCTTCCTTGGCTCGACCGCGCTGCAGTTCGCCATCTCGGTGATCGGCATTGCCGTCTTTGTCGGCCTGACCGCCTGGGACACGCAGACGATCAAGGAACAGTATGCGGAGAATTTCGACGCGGAATCGCAGCAGAAGCTTGCCGTTTTCGGCGCGCTGTCACTGTACCTGAACTTCGTCAACATCTTCCAGCTGTTGCTGAATTTCACCGGCGAGCGCGAATAGTCGAACCGTAGCAAGGCAACAATCTCGATCTCGCAGTGGCCGGAGGAGAATCTCCGGCCACTGTCGTTTTGGCGTGGAGACATCGCTCCTCTATCAGCGCGATGTCGCTGCGCCCTTGAGTCCATGCGGGCTTTTGCTAACCTGCCGCTCGCACGCAGCTTTCCGCGAGAACGCATGGAACAAGTGACGCTTCACGGCGACGGCATCTCGGCAACCATTGTCGGGCAGGGGGCCGAGCTCATCTCCTTGCGCAATGCCGAGGGTCTGGAGTTTTTGTGGCAGGCCGGGCCGGAATGGCGGCGGCATTCGCCGGTGCTGTTTCCGATCGTCGGCCGGCTGGCGGGCGACCAGCTCCGCCATCGGGGCCAGGTCTATGCCCTGACGCAGCACGGATTTGCCCGCGACAAGCCATTTGTGTGGGCTGACGCGAGCCCCCGATCCTGCACGCTGGTGTTGACCGACGATGCCGATACACGCACGCGCTATCCGTTCGCCTTTCGCCTTGCCATCACCTATACGCTCGAGCGTCGGGAACTTGGTGTGAGCTTCGAGATTGCCAACACCGGCGACGAGACGCTGCCAGCCTCCATCGGTGCACATCCGGCTTTCAATTGGCCATTGCAGCCGGGGCTCGCCAAGACCGGCTACCACCTGACCTTTGCCCAGGACGAGCCGGCGCCGATCCGCCGGCTGAAGGATGGCCTGGTGCTGGCTGCACCGCGGCCGACGCCCATCGAAGGCAAAACGCTGGCGCTTTCCGAACAGCTGTTCGAGGCAGACGCCGTGATCCTCGACCGGCCGGCCAGCACCAGCGTGCGCTATGCCGCCGCGAACGGTGCGGCGATCGAGATGTCGTGGCAGGGTTTTAAGGAATTGGGCATCTGGTCGAAGCCGGGCGGCGCTCCGTTCCTGTGCATTGAACCCTGGCACGGGCTTGCCAGCCCCGTGGATTTCGAAGGCGAGTTCGCGGACAAGCCGGGCGTGATGCTGATCGCGCCCGGTGAAAAGCGCGTGCTGAGCTATCAGGTACGGCTCGACCATGCGCCGCTGTGACCGATGAACCAGAGACAGGCGCGATGAAACTTGGCTTCATCGGCACGGGTGCCCTTACAGCGGCCATTGTCAGCGGGCTCAAATCCGTCGCGGATAACTCCGTCTCCGTGCTGCTGTCGCCGCGCAATGAAGAGATCGCCGCGGAGCTGGCAGCCCGTTATCCGGATGTGCGTATCGCTGATGACAATCAGGCGGTTCTCGATCAATGCGACCTAGTCATGCTGGCTGTCCGGCCGCAAATTGCGCATGACGTCCTGCCGGGTTTGCGGTTTCGGCGCGAGCATCACCTCATCAGCTTGATCGCCACGCTGCCGCGCGAGGAGATTGCCGGCTTGACCGCACCAGCGCACCAGGTGACGAAAGCGCTGCCCATGCCGATGATTGCCCACCGGCTGGGGGCAACGATCATCTGCCCGCCGGATGCCACTGTCGCTGCCTTGTTCGGCAATCTGGGGAAAGCGATCGAGGTCGAGAACTCAGCCGAATTCAACGCGTTGAGCGTGGCCACCGCAACCTATGCCAGCTACTTCAGATATCTCGATACGATCAACAGCTGGCTCAAGAGGAATGGCGTGGAGGAAGGGAAGGGGCGCGATTACATCGCCTCGCTTTTCAAAGCCTTGGGAAGCGCTCCTGATATGTCGCCGGATGCCGACTTCATGAATCTGGCGCAGGACTATGCGACGCGCGGCGGCATCAACGAACAGGTTCTTCGCGAACTGACGGCGCAAAACGTGTTCGAGGCGCTCACCGAGAGCCTGGACGGCGTACACCGGCGCATCGTCGGCGATACGCCTTGATGGGCGGTACCTTGAAATTCCCTGATGATCAGGAGTATGGCTCCAACGGATGTTCCGGACCGTTTCGGGAGGGTCGTCGGGTGCCTGGATGCTTGAAATTGGGCTTTGTGGCAGCGGCGCTGGCTGTGCTGATTGTCTTTCCGGTCGCTGCCGCCGACATCGACCGCGCCAGCCTCTACCGCGCGCAATCGGTGACCAGCGGCACTGGCGAGGAGAACCGGGCGTGGGGCCTGGCGCCGTGCCTTGAAGAGGTGCTGGTCAAGGTTTCCGGCGACCCGCGGCTGATCGGCGACCCGCGTGTTGCGGACATGAGCCGGCACGCGGCCGACTATGTCACTGGTGTCGGCTACCGCGACCTGCTCAACAACCGCCCGCCGCATGACGAGCAGGGCACCCACGACCGGCCGCATTACATCACCGCCGATTTCGACCCGGACAAGATCGATGCCTTGCTGGCGTCGCTCGGGCGCAAACCGTGGGCGGTGCCGCGGCCAAAAATCGTCGCACTGCTGGATGTAAGGCCGATGAAAGGCGACGGCTTCACGCTGGTGCGCGATGGCGGCGGCGAGCTTGCGGCGGATATGCGCGTTGCGCTGGCGGACGCGGCGCACCGGACCGGTTTGCCGCTGGAGTTGCCTCGGCCGTCCGACGTCGCGCTCGCCGACGTGGCCAACACGCTGGATGGGGACGCCCTGCTTGCCGGCACTTTGGTATGGCGCCAGGAAGCGCTGGGCTGGGTCGGCGACTGGCGGCTCAGCTTTAAGGATAAGGAGTATCGCTGGCAGGTACGTGGCGTCAGTTTCGACGATGCGTTCCGCAACGCCACGCGCGGAACGCTGCAGATCCTGTCGGGCAATGGAGAGCCGGAAGCCGTCACGCCCTGACTTCAAGGGAACCTTCTTGCCCGAGCGCCGTAAACAAAGTGGCGGGCAAGCTTTGAGCAAGGAGGTATAATTGCAACATCGCCGGATCGACATTGACGGAAACAGCATCTTCTATCGCGAAGACGGCCCGCCTGATGCTCCCGTCCTTCTCCTGCCGCACGGCTATCCGTGCTCGTCCTATCAATTCCGACGGTTGATGCCGGCACTTGCCGATCGCTGGCATACATTCGCGCCGGACTTTCCCGGCTTTGGCTACAGCGGCACGCCCGAAATGTCGGACTTTGGCTATGATTTCGATGCCTATGCCGGGTTTCTGACAGCTTTCGCCGATGCGCTCGGCACGTCGCGCTATGCGCTCTGGCTGCACGATTATGGCTCTCAGATCGGACTGCGCCACGCCATCGCACATCCCGAGCGCATCGCGGCACTCATCATCCAGAACGGCGATATATACCAGGATGTTCTCGGGCCGAAATACGCTGGGATAAAAGCCTATTGGAAGGAAAAGACGCCCGAAAAGCACCGGCCGTTGGAAGAGGCGGTAAGCGAGAAGGGCTTCCGGCACGAGTTTGTCGGAGAGGTGGATTACGCTGTAGCCGAGCGCGTGCCTCCCGATCTTTGGAAACTCCACTGGCCTTTGATGGACACGCCGATCCGCCGGCGGCTCGCGGTCGGCCTGATGGAGAAGCTGGAGGCGAACCTCGGCTGGTTCCCGCGCTATCAGAGCTATCTGCGCGAGCACCAACCGCAAACGCTCATCGTCTGGGGCCCCGAGGATGGTTACATGCCGGCACAATCGGCGCATGCCTACCAGCGCGATTTGCGGGAAGCGGAGCTTCATCTGATCGATGGCGCCGGCCACTGGTTGCTCGAAACGCATTTCGATGAGGCACTTCCGCTGGTGCGCGATTTCCTGGCGCGCGTCCACAGTCAGGAAGCGAAAGGGACGGGCAGGGCGGCCGGCCGGGCGTAGACCCCTCCGTTGCGGTCATCGGATCGATCTGCAACCATGGCGTCATGATAGAAAAGTCTGCCGCGCCCTGGCCTCTGCTGCAAATCGCGATCGAGCCGAAGTCGCGGGCGGATCAGGAGAAGCTAGCTACTGCCTTGTCGAAGCTGGCGGACGAGGATCCCTGGTTGCACGTCAAGCAGGATGCGGAATCGGGCCAGACGATCGTCGCCGGCAGGGACGAACTCCACCTCGACATAGTCATCGACCACCTGCGCCGCGAGTCTCGCATTGAGGTGAATGTCGGCGCGCCCAAGGTAGCGTATCGCGAGACGATCACCCGTAAGCACGAGCAGGACTACACGCACAATAAGCAGTCCGGTGGTACGGGTCAGTTCGCCCGCGTCAAGATTGCGTTCGAGCCGAATGGCGGTAGCTGGGACTTCGTCTTCGGGTCCAAGGTCGCCGACGGTGCGCTTCCGAACGAATATGTTGCGGGCGTCGAAAAGGGGCTGCGGAACATTCTGTCTTCAGGCCCGTTTGCTGGCTTCCCGATGCTTGGCGTGAAGGCAACGCTGATCGACGGCGCGTATCACGATACTGATTCCTCGCCCCTGACTTTCGAGATCGCCGGCCGAGCCTGCTTCCGTGAAGCCGCTCCCAAGCTGGGCGTGCAGCTCTTCGAGCCGATCATGCAAGTCGAGGTGAACACGTCGGCGGCCTATGTCGACAAAATCATCGCCGAACTGCACAGCCGCCGGGGCCTGATCCGGAGTCGGGAAATCAGCGGCGTGGTCGTCGTTGTCAAAGCGACAATGCCGCTCGCGAACATGTTCATGCTGGAGGATGCGCTCCGGTCCTGTTCGAACGGACTGGCACGCCTGCGCGCCGACTATTCCGGATACGCTCCCGTACCACTGCCACCCGGCGGCGACCCACCGGCCGCCATGGCCATGGCCAGATGACGTCGCCAAAATTCTCCTCGCGGGCAGGGTTCCTTGTCGGCCTCGGCGTCACGCCGGTCGCCTTTTTCCTGGCGCTCTATTCGGCCGGGGCCGGGCATGGCGACTATGTGCTGGCGCGACTTCTCTATCCGGTCCCCATGCTGGCAACGCTTTTGACCAACACAACGATCACCAGCCTTTCCATCGGATTGGCTGCGCTGCAGTTTCCTGCCTATGGGGCATTTGTTGCGGGCGCCGGCGGCTCCAGATGGCTGGCCCTTGGCGTCTTCCATCTTGTTGCAATCGCAGCAGCCTTCAGCGGCCTCCTGGAAAGCTTTTCGGGATGACGCTCCTGTTCGTTATCCCGGCGCGGGCCGGTCGAGCAGGAAGTCGAGGCCTTTGCGAAAGGCGCCATCCCTTGAGAAATGAAGACCACGCCAACTCATTTCGCCACTGCTTCGTCAACGTTCCTCCCGCCAAGCAATCAGAGCCGCCGGCCCGCATCTCAGTCAGCAGGGCGTATATTGGCACGTCCGTAATGGAAGCAGCAGCCACATATGAAAGTCGCATAAGATAGATTATGGAACTTATGCATCAGGCTGCAGCTGGGAAAGGACGCGGACTTTCATAGGCTTGGCATGATCGACGCGTGTTGCCTTGAGCCGATGGCCAACGCTACGCTGTGTTGATGACAACAGGAAAGCGTGACATCGAAGCGGCGATCGAAGTGTTCGTGCACGGCTTCAGCACCGACAAGAGCCGCACCTTTCCATACGAAGCCAGCCGCGTCGGACCCTTGTGGCTGATGCGCGATGCCGAGCGCAAGAATGCACGCGACTACCGTGGCGAAGAATGGATCGTCCATGACGTCGCCGCCGAGGAAGCCGATGCCATCGTGCGGCAGCATGCGCGGCCGGGCTTTGCCGTTTCGGTCGTGATCGCGAATGACGGCCCGGACGAACCGACGCGAACGGCCTACAAGGCGCTCGGCTACCGGCTGCTGCGGACGGAAGGCTTTCATCCAGTCGCTGCGCCAAATTCCAGACCCGCCAGCAATCGTCTCTATCGAACGCGTGAGGACGGCTGAACGCGCTGCACAACTGGGAAAGGTCATACGCAGGCGGCCACTTCCAGACGATCAACTCGGCGACGATGCGCCGTTTCGCCAGTATGTGGCGCTCGATGGCGACGCCATCGTCGGGCGTGTGCGCAGCATAGACGCCGTCGGCGCCACATGGTGCTCGGCAATGTTTGTCGAGCCTTCGCACCGGCGTCGAGGCATCGGCCAGGCGCTGATGGCCAAAATGCTGCATGACGACAAAGCGCATGGGTCGCGGTGCTCGATGCTGTTGGCGACGCGTGCCGGAGCGCTGCTTTATCCCCGCATGGGCTATGAGCGGATTGGAACGCTGCTGATCTTCGCGCCGAAGAACCGAACGTCCTTATAAAGATATGCTCGTATCATGCTGTCTCATAAAGGAATTTCGATCACCATGCCGTCATAGGCCGGAGTGACGTTGGCCGGCACCTCGGCCTTCACCGTGGCATAGTCGAGCGGCACATGCATATGCGTCAGCACGGCCTGTTTCGACGCCAGTTTTTCAATCCAGCCAAGCGCCTGACCGAGCGACAGATGACTGGGATGGGTATGGTACTGCAAGGCATCGATGACCAGCATTTCCAGGCCGCGCAGCCGCTCGGCGGTGGTATCCGGGAAGTCGCTTATATCGGGGCAGTAGGCCAGCCCGCCGATGCGGAAGCCGAGCGAAATGATGTCGCCATGGATCTGCGGCAGCGGCTCGAGGGTGAGGGCACCGCCCTCGCCTTCGATCGTCACCGCCCTTGCGTGATCGATGATGTGCGGCCTGACGATCGGCGGATAGGAACTGCCAAACGGCGTCTCGAAGCAATAGCCGAACGCTTCGCGCAGCCTGAGCATGGTCGGCTGGTCGGCATGGACATCGATCAAATGGCGCTGCTCCAGCACGTAGCCGCGCAGATCGTCGATGCCGTGGATGTGGTCGGCGTGCGGATGCGTATAGACGACGGCGTCGATGCGCCGGACGGCCGCCATCAGCATCTGCTCACGGAAATCAGGCCCGGTGTCGATGACGACCGTGGTTCTGGCGCCGTTGGCTGCTATCCGCTCGACGAGCGCGGCTGAGCGTGTACGCCGGTTTTTCGGATTGGCCGGGTCGCAATTGCCCCAGTCGCCGGTGATGCGCGGCGTGCCAGGTGACGAGCCGCAGCCGAGGATGGTGAGGCGCAGCCGGTCGCTCATGCGTCAGAGCCCGGCGGGCCGCGGCATCTTGCCGAACAGCCGGAAGAAGTTCGCCGTCGTCAGCGTCGCGATCTCGGCTTCGCCAACGCCGACCGTCTCCGCCAGCACCTTGGCTGTATGCGCGACATAGGCCGGCTCGTTGCGTTTGCCGCGGAACGGCACCGGCGCCAGATACGGTGCGTCGGTCTCGACCAGCAGCCGGTCATGCGGCACATCGGCTGCGATGGCGCGTAAATCGGCTGAGTTCTTGAAGGTCAGTATGCCCGAGAAGGACACATAGCCACCAAGCTTGACGCCCACGTCGGCCAGCCGTCGCCCCGACGAAAAACAATGCAGGATGAAGGGGAAGGCGCCCTTCCCTGTTTCGTCTTCGAGGATGGCAGCCATGTCGTCATCGGCATCGCGCGAATGGATCACCAGCGGCAAGCCGGTCTCGCGCGCGGCCGCTATGTGAGTACGAAAGCCCTGCGCCTGCGCATCGCGTGGCGCCTTGTCGTAAAAATAGTCGAGCCCGGCCTCGCCGATCGCCACCACCTTCGGGTGCGCGGACAGGCGCACAAGGTCCTCAGCCGTCACATCCAGCTCTTCGCCGGCATTGTGAGGATGAGTGCCGACCGAGCAATAGATTTCGTCGAAACTCTCGGCAATCTCAAGCACTTGCGCAAACCGCTTCACGCGTGTCGAGATGGTCACCATGTGACCTATACCGGCAGCCTTGGCGCGGGCGACGATGGCCGCCCGCTCCTCGGTGAAATCCGGAAACTCGAGATGGCAATGGCTGTCGACCAGCATCAGGCGCTCGCCTCAGGGTTTTCGACATAACGCGGAAACACGCCCTCCGGCGCGGGCAGCGCCGTGCCGGGCACCAGCGCATAGTCGGCATGGACATGCGCGAAGTCGCGCGTGTCCGCCGGCACCGCCAGCAGATCGAGCAGCTTGCCGGCCGACCCCGGAATGTAGGGCTGGCACAGCAATGCCACGCGCCGCACCAGTTCGGCGGTCGTCCACAGCACCGTTTCCATGCGCGCCGGATCGGTCTTCTTCAGCGCCCAGGGTGCCTGCGAGGCGAAGTAGCGATCCGCTTCCGCCACAACGCCGAAGATCGCCGCCAACGCGAGATGGATGCCCTGTTCCGCCATCGCCTGGCGCGCGGTACCCAGCGCTTCCACCGCCTGGTCGAGGATCGCGCTGTCGGCTTCGGTCAGCTCGCCGCGATGCGGCACCACGCCGCCGCAGTTCTTGGCGATCATCGACAGCGAGCGCTGCGCCAGATTGCCGAGACCGTTGGCGAGATCGGCATTGGTGCGGTTGACGATCGCGTCATGGCTGTAGCTGCCGTCCTGGCCGAATGGCACCTCACGCAAGAAGAAATAGCGCACCTGGTCGAGGCCGTAGTGCTCGACCATGGTGAAGGGGTCTACGACATTGCCGACCGACTTCGACATTTTCTCGCCGCGGTTGAACAGGAAGCCATGCGCGAAGACGCGCTTCGGCAGTTCGATGCCGGCCGACATCAGGAAAGCCGGCCAGTAGACGGCATGGAAGCGGACGATGTCCTTGCCGATAATGTGCGTGGCCGGCCAGTAGCGCCATTGCTCGGCCTTGGTGTCGGGATAGCCGGCAGCGGTGATGTAGTTGGTCAGGGCATCGACCCAGACATACATCACATGCTTGTCGTCGCCCGGCACCGGCACGCCCCAATTGAAGGTCGTGCGCGAGATCGAGATATCCTTGAGGCCGGACCTGACGAAGCTCATCACCTCGTTGCGACGCTCGGCCGGACCGACGAAATCGGGCTGGCTTTCGTACAGCGCAAGCAATTTGTCCTGATAGGCGGAAAGCCTGAAGAAGTAGCTTTCCTCCTCATTCCATTCGACCGGCGAGCCAAGTGGCTCGCGGCGCACGCCGTCGTCGCCGAGCGTGGTTTCGCTCTCTTCGAAATAGGCTTCCTGGCGGACCGAATACCAGCCGCTATAGCGGTCAAGATAGATGTCGCCATTGGCCGCCATAGCCTTCCAGATCGCCTGGCACGACTCGTAGTGGCGTGGTTCCGTCGTGCGGATGTAGTCATCATTCGAGCCGCCCAGGACCTCTGTCATCGAACGGAAGATCGCCGAGTTGCGGTCGGCAAGCGCGAGTGGCGTTATGCCTTCCTTCTCGGCCGTCTGCTGCATCTTGAGGCCATGTTCGTCGGTGCCGGTGAGGAAGAGCACGTCCTTGCCGTCCAGGCGCTGGAAGCGGGCCAGCGCGTCGGTTGCAATGACTGTATAGGCGTGGCCGATATGCGGCTTGCCGTTCGGATAGAAAATCGGTGTTGTGATGTAGAATGTGTCGCGTGACATGAATTAACCGTCATGAATGGCCGAATGAATGTGAGCGGTGGATATCGCATCGAGACGGCGATTGCCATCCCGCCCCAATGCCGAAACCGGTCACATTCGCATTGCGGAATTCAGGCGGTCGATCATGGTCAAGGCGTGCTGCTTCTTGTCAAGATTGTAGGTATCGGTCTCAGATATGGCGTTCAGCGCCTCGTGCCAAGTGTCGGACAGCGTTTTCGCCCGCGCGAGATCCCCAGCCAGCGCGGCTTCACTGGCGCCGGTGGAGAGCAGATCGAGCGCGCGGCGGTTGAAGATGTCGAACTGGATCGCCTGGTCGCGGCCGGCGACGGCCTCGGCAAGGCGATAGGCGCCGGCGATGTCGCTCTTGCCCGACGTGACCAGGGCGTCGAGGGTGCCGGCAATCTCCAGCCCGCCATATTGGGTCAGAAGGATCGCATTGCGGGCGCTGCCCCCTGCCCGTTCCGCTAGTGCCGCGCGCGCAGCAGGATCGGAAGGTGGCGGCGGCTCGACGGTCTCCAGAACACTCATGAGGCTGCCGGCATCGAGCGGCGTCAGCCGCACCATCTGGCAGCGCGAACGGATGGTCGGCAAAAGGCTGCCCGGCGCATGCACGATGAGGATGAACAGCGTGCGGCTCGGCGGCTCCTCGAGGTTCTTCAGCAAGGCATTGGCGGCGTTGGTGTTCATGTCGTCGGCCGGATCGACGATCACCACCCGGTAGCTGCCGTCATGCGAGGTCAGCGACAGGAAGCGGTTGACCTTGCGGATCTCGTCGACGGTGACGACGGTCTTGAAACTCTTGGTCTTGTCGTTCAGCGGCCGGGTCAGGTGCAGCACGCCGGGATGCGCCCCGGTGGCGATCTGGCGAAACAGCGGTGAGGCCGGATCGGGAACGGCAAACGTGTCCGGCGCCTGGTCGAAGGCCGGATGCTTCAACAGATGGTGCGCCAGGTGAAAGGCAAGCGTCGCCTTGCCGATGCCGACCGGCCCGGCAAAGATCAACGCATGCGGCAGTTTTCCCGAGCGATAGGCGGCAGCGAGCATCGCGGCCGCCTGCTCATGGCCGACCAGGCGCAGCGTCTCGGACGGCTCCGGTACACCGTCCAGCGTGTCGTGCTGCTCGGGAGCGATGCGTTCGAAGATCATGCGGGCGCCGCCTGTCGGTTGCGCGCGGGCGCCCTCGCCTCAAGTGCGGCGAACACCACCGCGGTGATGACATCCTCCACCGCAGCGGGAGGCGCCGACGCGTCGATCACGATGCAGCGGTCCGGCTCGGCCGCTGCGATCGCCAGGAAGGCGTCACGGCGGCGCTGGTGGATGTCCAGCGTCTCCTTTTCGAAGCGGTCCGGACCGTCCTCGGCGCCACGCCGCGCGGCGGCGCGCCGCAAGCCCTCGGCGGGGTCAATGTCAAGGATCAGCGTCATGTCCGGCATCATGCCGTTGATGGCGACCTCCTCCAGAGCTTCCATGAAAGCCGGATCGAGGCCGCCGGTGACGCCCTGATAGACGCGCGACGAATCCAGGAAACGGTCGCAAAGCACGATGGAGCCGCGCTCCACCGCCGGCCGGATGACCTGCTCGACATGGTCGGAGCGTGCGGCGGCAAACAGCAGCGCCTCCATCTTCGGCCCGAAAGGCTCGGCGGCGCCGGACAGGAGCACGTGCCTGACCGCCTCGGCGCCGGGTGACCCCCCGGGTTCGCGGGTGAGGAGGACATCGTATTTCTTGGCGCGCATCTTCTGGGCCAGCCGCTCGATCTGCGTCGACTTGCCGGCGCCCTCGCCGCCTTCGAAGGTGATGAAAAATCCGCTTGCCAATCGAAAGGCCTTTGTCCTGCTTTGCGCTGGTGTCTTAGTCCGCGCCCGAGAAAAGGTCCACGCCGCAGGAACTCAACGCAGCCAGCCTACGGCCAGTTCCCTGGCGGCATCAAACGCTCGTTGCGGCAGTGTGCCGACGCCAACCGATTCGGCGGCGAAAAGCGGGGTTTCCTGGCTCAGCGTGTCGCCGATCCAGACGCGCAGCGCGCCGACGGGCTGTCCCTCCTCCACCGGCGCCGATACCGGCCCCTGATAGACGATCCTGGCGGTCAGCTTGTCGCGGTTGGCGATCGGCAGCAGGACGTCGATGGGCGCCTTTGCCTTCAGCGCTACGCTGGATTTGGCGCCGCCGAACACCTGGGCCTCGCCGACCACTTCGTTGCTGGCGAAAATCTCGGTCTTCTCGAAGGAGCGGACGCCCCATTCAAGCAGCTTGCGCGCTTCCTCGGCGCGCTCGCGGTCGTTGGCCAATCCGCTCATCGCCGCGATCACCCGCGTCCCGTCATGGCTGACCGAGCCGACGATGCCGAAACCGCCCGCCTCACTCGACCCGACCGCCAGCCCATCGGCACCGATGCCCATGGCCAGCAATGGGTTGCGGTTCTTTTGCGAGATCTTGTTCCAGGTGAAATCGGCCCGGCCGTAATAGAGATAGAGATCCGGATATTCGCGCCATATATGCAGGCCAAGCTGCGCCAGTTCGCGCACCGTCGTCTGCTGGCCGTCGGCCGGCAGGCCGGTCGAATTGACGAATGTCGATTTCGCGAGCCCGATCTGGCGGGCGCGATCGTTCATCTGCGCCGCGAAATTCTCTTCCGAACCGGCCATGCCTTCGGCCAGCACCATGCAGCCGTCATTGGCGGCCTGTATGGTGACCCCCTGGATCAGATCCTCGACCCGGATCGCCGATTTGAGCTTGGCAAACATGGTCGACGTTCCCGAAGGCGCACCGCCCTTGCGCCAGGCATTTTCCGAAACCACGAAGGTGTCGTCGAGGCTCATGCGCTTCGACTTGATGGCGTTGAAGACCATCTCCATCGTCATCAGCTTGGCCATCGAGGCCGGCGGGATCGGTTGGTCGGCATCCTTGGAAAACAGCACCGTGCCGGTTTCGGCATCGATCATGAAAGCCTGCGTCGCCTTGGTCTCGAAAAGCTGCGCGTTGGCCGGAACCAGCGCGGCAAGCAAGAAGCCAAGGCCAAAAAGCCCGGCAAAAGGGTGGAAAAGGCGAAATCGCATGAAGAGGCTCGACTGTTAGCCGGCAGAAACTTGCCGCAACGCTATCAGGCTTCTTCCCGGCGGATCAACCGCGCAATGACAAAACCGGCGTGCCTTTGTTGGTCAGTTGCGCACAGCCAGCGCGTCCGGCGCGCCATGCGACCATGCCGCGCGCAAGAGGTCGTCGACATTGCCATGGCCATCCGGATAGAGATTGACCGCGTACCAGTCATTGCCGTCGAGTTCGGTGCTCTGGATTTCGGTCCTGCCGAACGGTTCGAGAGCCGCAGCCACCCGCTTTGCCTCGGCAGCATCGTCGAAGGATCCGGCGGCGACATAGTCGGAAACGGCAGGCGATGCCTGCGGGTTGGATTTCTTCCACGATTGCAGGATGTCGGCTGGCGACATGCCCTGGTCGTCAAGCGCTGCAAAGACGTCGGCGCGCTGTACGCGCTCATCCGCATAGGAGAGCGAAGCCACGGCAAAGGGCGATTCCGGGCGCTGAGGCACGATCGGCCCGAATTCAGGCAGCGTCACATCGCTTGAGGCCGGTGCCTGCATCGACATCACTGGCTGTGTGTCGGAATTCGTCAACTGACCAGGAAACGGCACTACGGCAGGGGGTGCGCCAACAGATAGGCTCGGCGAAGGTCCGTTCATCGCAACCATGACGCCGGTCGGCAAGCCATCGGACGGGTCCGGGCGGTTGCCCGGGCGGTAGGAGGCGACCAGATATTGGTCGTCGTCGCCGTCGAGCGGTGCGCGGCCAATATATTCCACCTTGACCCTGGCCGTGCCGACCTTGGCATAGTCGAGCATTTGCGCGGCGCGTTCCGAGACATCGATGATGCGTCCCTCGTGATAGGGGCCGCGGTCGTTGACGCGCACGATGACCGAGCTTCCGGTCTCGGTGTTGGTGACACGGGCGTAGCTTGGCAGCGGCATGGTCGGATGCGCCGCCGTCAGATGGGTCATGTCGTAGACTTCGCCATTGGCTGTGAGACGACCGTGGAAGGCATCGCCATACCAGGAGGCGAGACCGACCTTGGCGTAGCGCTTGTCTTCCTTGGGGTAATACCACTTGCCGCGCACCTGATAGGGCTTGCCCAACTGGTCGCGGCCGCCGCCGCGCCGCATGTACTGAACGCGCGGGCTGGCCTTCACGCCGTATTCGGTCTCGGCAAAATATTCCTTCGAGCGAGGCTTCTTGTAGACCATGGCTTTCGGCTCGGACTGCGGCGACGCGCACGCGGCCAGCAACGCAGCCGAAAGAGCGCACAACACCAAAGCAGGAGCGCGACGAAGACGCCGATGCGTCGTGGTCTGCATGTTTTCCGATGTCCCCTACCGTCTCGACACAGGCGCCGCTTCTAGAATTTCGGCGGAGCCAGATGAGCAATGCCTGCGACGCGCCAATCCCCATCCCTTGTGCGCAGGAATTGTTTATCAGCGTATTAATCGATTGTGTCCGGAACCGGGCAGGAATGTGGCGGCCAGGTCCCGGGCTGGCCGGGCGCCTGTGAGGAGGCATCCGAGACCTCTGTCCTTTGGAGTCTGGAAGTGAACCTGTGGCATGAAGCGCGGCTGCCTGGAACCGACCGACCCGAGATACGTTCTGCGCCTCATGGATGAATTCATTGAACGTTTCGGGCAACAGACGTGGCTGCCCTTTTCCGTAATTTCAGCCAGGCTTTTGCTCGCGGCCGTCCTTGGCTCCATCGTTGGGATCGAACGCGAATGGCGTAACCGACCGGCCGGATTGAGGACACACATCCTGGTCTGTGTTGCGACGGCTCTAATTGCTATCCTCACGATCGAGATTACTCATTTTCACGTCTTCGATGGTCAGGAAATCGCCATTGATCCTATCCGCTTGATCGAAGCCACGACTGCCGGCGTGGCATTTCTGGCCGCGGGCTTGATCTTCTTCTCCAAGGGCGAGGTTCAAGGGCTTACCACTGGGGCGGGCATGTGGCTGGCAGGCGCCATAGGCCTGGCGGTTGGGCTCGGGTTCTGGCAGATCGCGGCTTTGGCTACCTTGCTCGCACTTGTCGTGCTGGGTCTTCTGCAACTTGTGCAGGTCGGCAGCAAGGATCGCAATTAGATCCCGGCTCCTTCGAAAACGGGTTCGCAGCTCCGTTCGGGTAACGAACGCCACCCCCTATTATCCATGGCAGCGCCGATGGTTGACTTGGCGATGGGCAACGCTCTAGAGAAATGAACCGCAAGCTGGTCCGGAAGGATAGGTATCATTCGATACCAACTGTCGTTCACTGGGTCGGTTGATGTTCCTAGATGATTGAAAAGTCACGTTGGAGGGATGGCCGAGCGGTTTAAGGCACCGGTCTTGAAAACCGGCGTGGGTGCAAGCCCACCGTGGGTTCGAATCCCACTCCCTCCGCCAGATATTTGGCTACCTGCTGAATTGCCTCTGTATTTTCAAAGAGGGCCAAATCTTTCCTAAGTTATTCCTAACTTCCTAAAACGAAGAAGCCTGCCACCGCGAGGCAGCGGGCCAGCGTGAGCCCAAACGTTGCGCCAGCCTCAGAATCAACGTTCGTCCTGGCGATAGAGCCGTTTGGTCGCGCGGTCGCTTTCCATGCGTTCTGCAGGACCACGGTGGCGTCGGGTCATAAGAACGTATGCCATCAATAGGGCCAGCAACAGTGGCCCACCAGCAACGACGATCAACCACATCACACTTTCAAACATGAGGCATCTCCTTCACGTCACAACCGTCAAGGAGAAGAACCGTTCCGTTCAAAGTTACAGCAACACCAGCACCTCCTGCGACTGAGGGCCGTTTTCCCATGTGACCGTTTCGGAAATCCGGGCTCCGCTGCAACAAAAGGCTGCGGCTGCACGTTGCGGTTGATCATTCAACCAGGAGCAAAGCAAATGGCCGACGACAAAACGAAGACGGACTTCCGCGATCGGGACCGCGTCTCTGCCGATGAGGATTATGAAGTCGAGTATTTCGCTACCAAGGCCGGCATCACCCCGCAGCAGGTCAAGGAATTGATCGCGAAGCACGGCAACCGACGCGAGACGCTGGAGCGGGAAGCGAAGGCTCTGGGGAGCGGTAGGTAGGCCGGCGTGCCAGAGTACCAGGTGGAAGAGTGGCATGGAGAGGAGTGTGTCTCAACTCAGGCCACGAGCGCCGATGATCCGTTATCTGCGGTAGAGAAGGTCACGGGCCAAAGGGTGTCGCCTAGAGCGCTTCAGGAGCATTGGTTTCGTGTGGTCGATGAAGATGCGCGAAGCACGCATGAATTCAGCCTTGAGGACGGCGGCCCGGCTGGAGATTTCGCAAAATAGCCATGACCAGAATCTCGGACCTGCATTGGGACCAACGCTGCAGATAGGCGAGAAAGGTGCAGCCGCCGGGCGGACCCGACGGCTTATCGTCGATTGGATCGCTGCCGCCGCATGGGGCTGCCTTAAGGCGCGGCCGGCGCCAACTTGGCGGCTACTTGGTCGATCTTGTCGGCAAGTACGCTATTGGCCCAATCTGTGACCTCAGGGTCAACGGGCTTGTTGGCCATTTGGGCAAGAGCTGCATCGAGCGATGGGACGTTGGCAGCGGCGTCAGCGGCGGCGGCCTTAGCATCGGCGGCGGCCTGGGTGGCGTCATCGAATGCTGTCTGTGCTGCATCGAGGTCGGCCTGCGTCGGGACATCTTCGGGCAGGGTATTCGGGTCAGCCGCTTTCGCATTCAGCGCGTCGAGCGCCGCTTTGGCGTCGGTAACCGCCTGATTAGCGGCATCGAGCGCCGATTGAGCGTTCTTGGCTATTGCCGACTGTGTCACAAAAGCCTGCACGCCAGCGAAGTTCTTGCTCTTGGAGTGCATAAAGGCGTTGGCGTTGCGCTGCAGCGAGTTCAACCGGCCGAGCTTGGCATGGATATTCTTTTCCTTGGACACAGAAGGGGTAGCGGCCTTGGCGACCTGGCCCTTAGGGGCCTGGCCCTTGGCGGATGCCGACTTGCCGAGCGAACCGCCGCCTCCGCCATTGCCGCCAGCATTACCGTTTCCTCCGCTATTGCCATTGCCATTGCCATTGCCGTTACCATTGCCATGGCCGTTACCATGGCCGTTGCCACCAGCAGCAGCCAGGGCCGGCGACACCAGAAGCGAGAACACCGCAAATGCAGCAAAAAGGGTCTTTCGGGATGTCATAACTACCTCCGAGATTGCCACCGCCACTAACCGCTATAGCGGGCAACATGAGGAATCGCTAACACAAAGGGTAAACTTGGATATAGCTGTGCTTTCATTGCGAGAACGAAGCGGCCGGCCGGCGAAACGCCAACCAGCATAACTCTTTGAAATTGCTGAAGTAGATCACCCTCGTTGGAACCGGCCGGCCTTCCGAACTCAAAGGTCCTAGACCGCTCAGACCAAGGTCTTAAGCCGTGGTTTCGGCCGCGACTCAGAGTCGTGACGGCGCGGCGACCTTCGGTAGTCGGCACCGTATCGGCCTGAGGCCGAGCTCGACATCGATCCGCTGCTGTGTCCCAAAACACCGCCTAAGTGGTTGTATTCTCTGTCTTTTGATATAAGCGCTAGTCTGAGGTAAATTTCGACCGGCATCTGGCGGGCTTACGTTATGCAGCATCGAACGTTCTTTGGCGGCAAGGTCACCGAGATCCCCACTTCGTTACATTGCGATCCCAGGGGAATGCTGACCGCTATCGAGTTCAGCGGTTACAATTTCCAAGCCGTGCGGGCGTTCGTCGTCACCGCGCCGCGCGGCACGTCGCGGGGCGGACATGCACACGGCTCGGGCCGGCAATTGATGATGCAGCTGTCGGGCCAGATCGGCATCGAATTTCGCTATCAGGAACAGATCGAACGGCTGACGCTCACCGCATCGAACCGCGCGGTGCTGGTCGATGCCCCGGTGTGGGCGCTGCAGACCTATGAAGGCGAGAACCCGTCTTTGCTGGTTTTCTGCGATACCGAATACGACCCTGAAAACTACGTATCGAACCCCTGATGACACTCATCGGGAAAGGAGAGGCCGCGATGCGCGCCAGGACATGACAGCGCCTCGCGGCAGAATGGCTATTCTCGGCGCCGGCATCATGGGCGCCAGCCTCGCTCTCATGATGGCCCGCAGAGGCTACGCGGTGTCCCTCTTCGACAAGGAGAGCGAGCCGATGGCCTGCGCCAGCCGTTGGAACGAGGGCAAGATTCATCTCGGCTATCTCTACGGGAACGATCCCTCGCTGCTGACCGCCCGGCATCTGCTTTCGGGAGGACTGTGTTTCGGCAGGCTTGTTTCCGAGCTGATCGGAAGCAATCTGGAAGCGCACACGACCCTTTCGGAAGACCTTTATCTGATCCATCGCAACTCGATCGTCGCTGCCGAGGCGCTGGGGGCGATCTTTGAACGTGTGGATGTATTGGTGCGCAGCCACGCTGACGCCACGAGCTACCTTGCCGACGTATCGGCGGCGCGGTCGAAACGGCTTTCCAGAACTGAATTGGCCGATGTCACCAACTCGGACCAGATCGTCGGCGGCTTCCAGGTGCCGGAGCGATCCGTCAACACGCGATGGGTTGCCGACCGGCTTTGCGCGGCGCTTCGGGGTGAACCCAATATCAGCTTGCGGATGGCGTCCAAAGTCCTGTCGGCACAGCCGGTGGACGGAATTGACGGGAAATGGCGCGTGGCGGTCGCAGGCAAGAAAAGTGAGGCGTTCGACATCGTCGTCAATTGCCTTTGGGAGGGGCGGCTGGCTGTCGACCGCACGGCCGGCATCGAGCCGGTTCCCGGATGGTCGCACCGCTACAGGCTTTGCCTGTTCGGCCGCACCAGGCAGCCTGTCAATGTGCCATGCGCGGTCGTCGCCCTTGGCCCGTTCGGCGACATAAAAAACTATGACGGGCGCAACTTCTATCTCTCCTGGTACCCGAGCGGGTTGCTTGCGGAGAGTGGCGAATTGTCGATCGAAACGCCGCAAGCGCTCGATGCCGACGCACGACAGCGGTTCATCGGCGACGTTCGCGCCACGCTCGCCCGGTTGGTGCCCAGTGTTTCCAGCATGTTCGACGATGCCGAGGAGCTTGAGGTACGCGGCGGCTTCGTGTTTGCGCAAGGGCGTGGTTCGCTCAGCGACCCGAAAGCCACAATCCATCGCCGCGACCAATTCGGGGTCAACCGCCTGGGCAACTACATCTCGGTCGACACAGGTAAATATTCGACGGCGCCGTGGCTTGCCGACAGGCTGGCGCGGCAAATCTGCGGGATCGAGTGAATGGGTGAGACAGAACAGGGCGGCGCGAAGCAGGTAGCGCAGAAACAAGTCCAGCTTCGATCCGGCTGGCGGCCGAAGGTCACGGCGCTGGTGCCATGCTACAATTCGGCGGCATTCATTTCGCGTACGCTGGACAGCCTCGCCGGGCAGACCTGGGACAATATCGAGATCCTGGTCGGGGAGGACAATTCGACCGACGCGACATTCGAGATCGTTTCAGCCTTCGCCGGCGGCCGCGACGATGTCCGTATCCTCCGCCGGGACAAAAACCTGGGATGGCTGAAGAACTCCAACGATCTGATGGCCAATGCCAGCGGCGAATTGATGTTCTTTGCCTTCCATGACGACGTCATCGATCCAACCTATATCGAGGCGCTGGTGCGGGCGCTCGATGCCAATCCCGCGGCCGTACTGTCGTTCAGCGACGTCGAAGTGATCGAAGTCAGCGGCGAAAGTGCCACGTGGAAGTTCGACCTGCTGGAGGGCTTGCAGGACGGTTTTGCGCGTGGCCGGGCGATGGCGCGCCAGCCGCATGGATGGTGGGTTCCCAATCGTGGGATATTCAGGGCCTGGGCGTTCCACCGTAGCGGCGGGATCAAGCCCAACAGCCAAGGCGAATTCAGCGCCGACTGGACCTGGCTTCTGCATCTGTCGCTGCTCGGCGGCTTTGTCCGCGTGCCGCAAGTGCTCTGCCACAAATACTACCGGGCGGGCAGCATCAGCCGGCGCTGGGACCGCAACAGCACCCAACGAAGGGCCTTGCGGGCGGCGGGGATAAGGGAGGTCTGGCACAGCGAGGCCGGCCTTGCACAAAGAGCCTTCCTCGCTGTCTATATCGCCTTGCGGCCGTGGCGGTGGGTGCCGCGATCGCGAGAAGCGCAAAGACGGCGAAACAGGCAATCGGTGCATGGCAGCCCGGACAAATAAGAATGGCGCCGGCGACGTATCAAAGCGGCTGCGTCAAAACACCCTGCCCGGCCAACGGCGATTTCCGCGCATATCCGGCTGCCCCAAAATGGCACTCCGGTTGATTTTTCACGCGAGTTATGGTCGTTCTCCCGCCCATGAAAAAACTATTCCTTGCGGCGCTGGCCTCGGTGACGCTGGCCTGGCCCGCCCACGCGATGGACGCCGCCCTGCGCGCCGGCCTGCTGAAACTCGACCCGGAGACCCGGCTGGAGCAGAGATGCGACGCCGAAGTGCTCGACCGCATCAGCCATGACGACCACAAGTACAAGGCAGACCGCGTCGTCGCCTACGCCTTCGCGACGCCGGAAATGAAGGCCGATGCCATCCGCAGCCCGGGCGCTGCCTTCCGCAGCAAGGGGCAGTGGTACCGGCTGAAGTTCAAATGCGAGACGGCGCCTGACCATATGGAGGTCCTGCAGTTCCGTTACCGCATCGGCGACGAGATTCCGGAAGCCGACTGGGCGAAGTACAATCTCTACGACTGAATTCGCTGCGACCAGAATTCTCTCTGGCAGAACGACCTTCCCTATTCCCGTGGCTTTCAGCGTCGGCCGTTAGAGCGGTTCAGCTTTTTACAGAGCAGCTGACCCACTCTAACTCTTTGTTTTTGCATGATTCCGGACGGAAAACCGCTACGCACTTTTCCTGGAATTGCGCCGGCAGTCTCTTGACGCGCGGGAACCATACACGTTAGGGCGTCGGCATATCCGACGACGAACACGCCGATACAGCAAGGGGCTCCGGTCGATGGACATTTTCAGCGCTGCAAGCATGACGGCCCTCCTCCAGGTCATCGCCATCGATCTGGTGCTTGCCGGCGACAATGCCATCGTCATCGGCCTTGCCGCCGCCGGCCTGCCGGTCGAGCAGCGCAAGAAAGCCATCCTGATCGGCGTGTTGGCGGCGACTGTGCTGCGCATCCTGTTTGCCGCCGTCACCGTCAAGCTTCTTGCCATTGTCGGCCTGCTGCTGGCCGGCGGCATCCTTTTGTTGTGGGTGTGCTGGAAGATGTGGCGCGAGCTGCGGACGTCGCATGCCGACGAGTTCGAGGCGACCGAGGCGCTCTCCGATTCCGACCTCAACAGCGACAGAACGGTAGGTGGCAAGGCGCCGCGCAAGACGCTCGGCCAGGCGGCCCTGCAGATCGTCGTCGCCGATGTTTCGATGTCGCTGGACAATGTGCTGGCGGTCGCCGGTGCGGCGCGCGATCATTTTCCGGTGCTTGTCATAGGCCTGGTGCTGTCGATCGCCTTGATGGGCTTGGCCGCGAGCTTCATTGCCAAGCTGCTGCACCGCCACCGCTGGATCGCTTATGTCGGCCTGCTGATCATTCTCTACGTCGCGATCGATATGGTCTATCGCGGCGTTGTCGAGGTCTGGCCGCATGTCAGTCCTGTGGTGAGCTGACTCTGCCGGTCCTACAGCTTCTGTATATTACGGGTATCTGCCGGAGGCAGTGGTCGCGTTCGCCGCAGCCGCTGCCCATACCAATGCCGCAATAAGTGTGGTACTGGCCGCCGATCCCGAAAAACCCGGAATGTTTCTCATGTCTGCGCCTCGCGTCAGTTTCGTCAGCCTTGGATGCCCGAAGGCGCTTGTGGATTCCGAGCGCATCATCACGCGCCTGCGCGCCGAAGGCTATGAGATCGCGCGCAAGCATGACGGCGCGGACCTTGTCGTCGTCAACACCTGCGGCTTTCTCGATTCGGCCCGCGACGAATCGCTCAACGCCATTGGTTCGGCGCTTTCGGAAAACGGCCGGGTGATCGTCACCGGCTGCCTCGGCGCCGAGCCGGACGTCATACGAGAGAAGCACCCCAACGTCCTCGCCATCACCGGCCCGCAGGCCTATGAGAGCGTGATGGCCGCGGTGCATGAGGCGGCGCCGCCCAGCCACGATCCCTATATCGACCTTCTGCCGCCGCAAGGCGTCAAGCTGACGCCGCGCCACTACGCCTATCTCAAGATTTCCGAAGGCTGCAACAACCGCTGCACCTTCTGCATCATTCCGGCACTGCGCGGCGACCTCGTCTCGCGCCCGGCGGCCGATGTGCTGCGCGAGGCCGAGAAGCTGGCCAAGGCCGGCGTCAAGGAACTGCTGGTCATCTCGCAGGACACCAGCGCCTACGGCATCGACATCAAGTACCAGACGTCGATGTTCGGCGACCGCGAAGTGCGGGCGAAATTCCTCGACCTTTCGGAGGAGCTGGGCAAGCTCGGCATCTGGGTACGCATGCACTATGTCTACCCCTACCCGCATGTCGCCGATGTCATCCCGCTAATGGCGGATGGAAAAATCCTTCCCTATCTGGACATCCCCTTCCAGCACGCCTCGCCGCAGGTGCTGAAGAACATGCGCCGTCCAGCCCATGGCGAAAAGACGCTGGAGCGCATTCGCGGCTGGCGCGAGGTGTGCCCGGATCTGGCGATACGCTCGACCTTCATCGTCGGTTTCCCCGGCGAGACCGACGAGGATTTCGAGATGCTGCTCGACTGGCTGGACGAGGCCAGGATCGATCGCGCCGGCTGCTTTAAATACGAGCCGGTCCGCGGCGCCCGCTCCAACGATCTCGGCCTCGAACAGGTGCCGCAGGAGATCAAGGAAGCGCGCTGGCATCGCTTCATGCAGCGCCAGCAGAAGATCTCGGCGACGCAGCTGGCCAAGAAGGTCGGCAAGCGCCTGCCGGTGCTGATCGACGAGGCGCATGGCACGTCTGCCAAGGGCCGGACAAAATACGACGCGCCCGAGATCGACGGTTCGGTGCATATCCAGTCGCGCCGCCCGCTGCGCCAAGGCGACATCGTCACGGTCAAGATCGACCGCGCCGACGCCTACGACCTTTACGGCTCGGCGGTTTAGAAAATTACCAAAAAGGGCGCCTCCCGGCGCCCTCGGATTTTTGGCACAGCCCTCGGCGCGGTTTCGCAGTCGAAGCGTGCAGCCCGCGAAATGAAAAAGGGCGCCGCGCGGCGCCCCTTCTCCTTTGCGTTTCCGATATTTACTGCGGCAACTTGTCGTCGACGCCCTTCACATAGAAGTTCATGCCGAGCAGCGTGCCGTCGTCGGCGACTTCGCCGTCCTTGAGCCACGGCGTGCCGTCCTGCTTGGCGACCGGTCCGGTGAAGGGGTTCCAGCCATCTGCGATTTTCTTGGCGGTTGCCTCGGCCATCGCCTTCACATCGTCCGGCATGTTGGTGAAGGGCGCCAGCTTGACGGCGCCGTCCTTGATGCCGAGCCAGACATTGTCCGGCTTCCAGGTGCCGTCGAGCGCTGCCTGAACGCGGCTGATGTAGTACGGCCCCCATTCGTCCGTCAGCGAGGTCAGCTGCGCGTTCGGCGCGAACTTGATCATGTCGGAGGACTGGCCGAAGCCGTGCAGCTTGCGCTCTTCCGCCACCTGCAAGGCAGCGGTGGAATCGGTGTGCTGAACGATGATGTCGGCGCCCTGATCGAACAGTGCCTTGGCCGCGTCAGCTTCCTTGCCCGGATCGAACCAGGAGTTCACCCAGACGATCTTGGCCTTGAAGTTCGGGTTGACCGACTGCGCGCCGAGCATGAAGGAGTTGATACCCATCACCACTTCGGGGATCGGGAAGGAAACGATATAGCCGGCGACCCCTGCCTTCGATTCCTTGGCGGCGATCTGGCCGAGCACATAGCGGCCTTCATAGAAGCGCGCATTGTAGATGCCGAGATTGTCAGCGGTCTTGTAGCCGGTGGCGTGCTCGAACATCACTTTGGGGAACTTCTTGGCGACCTTCACTTCCGGGTCCATGAAGCCGAAAGAGGTGCCGAAGATGATCTTGCAGCCTTCGCGCGCCAGACGCTCGAAAGCGCGGTCGGCATCGGGACCTTCCGAGACGTTCTCGAGATAGGCGGTTTCGACCTTGTCGCCGAGCGCCTTTTCCACCTCGAGGCGGCCCTGGTCGTGCTGGTAGGAATAGCCGAAGTCGCCGATCGGGCCGGTGTAGACCCAGCATGCCTTCAACTTGTCGGCGGCCTGCGCGGACGCCGCCAGTGACATGGCGGCGGTCGTGGTCATCAACGCAATAAGCAGTTTTTTCATTGTGTTACCTCTCTGAGTTTAGCCTTGGAGCTTCCCGTTTGTTTTTGTTGTCAACGATCCGGAACGAATGGCTGCCCCAAGGAAGCCGGCGTGTTCATCATCGTCAGACGCTTGTTGCGCGAGATTAGAACGAGAACCACGACGGTTGCCAGATAGGGCAGAGAAGAAAGCAGCTGCGAAGGCACC
The DNA here is from genome assembly GCF_040320205.1 of Mesorhizobium sp. M0761. NCBI lineage: Bacteria > Pseudomonadati > Pseudomonadota > Alphaproteobacteria > Hyphomicrobiales > Phyllobacteriaceae > Mesorhizobium > Mesorhizobium sp. M0761. Next base: position 145,893 of record NZ_JAMYPF010000008.1, on the reverse strand, counting down.
GGAATGCCAAATGCCTGTGCATGAAGCTGGCCGATCCACACCGCGCCGAAGATGTAGGCGCCGGCGAGCACGCGCCACGGCCGCCAGGAGGCGAAGACGACCAGCGCCAGCGCGATCCAGCCGCGGCCCGCGCTCATGTTCTCCACCCATTGCGGCGTGTAGACCAGCGACAGATGGCCGCCGGCAAGGCCGGCGCAGGCGCCGCCGAAGATGACCGCGAGATAGCGGTAGCGGATGACCTTGATGCCGAGCGCATGCGCCGATGTGTGGCTGTCGCCGATCGAGCGCAGAGTGAGGCCGGTGCGGGTCTTGAACAGGAACCACATGACGGCCGCCGTCAGCGCGATCGAGATGTAGAAGATCGGGTCCTGGCCGAACAACAGCCTGCCGACCACGGGAATGTCGGTGAGCACCGGAACGTAGAGGTTTGGCAGCCGCTCGCCGGGCTGGCCGACGAAGCTGGTCCCCATCATGCCGGAAAGGCCGAGGCCGAGCAGCGTCAACGACAGGCCGGTCGCCACCTGATTGGTGGCGAGCGACAGCGTCATCACCGCAAACAGCAGCGAGAACACCGCGCCCATGGCAATTGCCGCCAACAGGCCCATCCAGGGCGATCCCGTGAGATAGCCGGCTCCGAAGCCGCCGACGGCGCCCATGATCATCATGCCTTCGACGCCGAGGTTGAGCACGCCGGAGCGCTCGACCACCAGTTCGCCGATGGCCGCTATTAAAAGCGGCGTCGCCGCCGTGGCGATGGTCAAAAGGATGTTGACGGCGATGTCCATCAGCGGGCTTCCTTCAACTTCGGCGCGGCTTCAAGCTTCGCCGCGCTTTTCGTCAGCGCCATGCCGACCAGACGGATGCGATAGTGGATGAGCGTGTCGCAGCCGAGCACGAAGAACAAAAGCATGCCCTGGAACACGCGTGCCACTTTGTCGGAAATGCCGAGCGCGCTCTGCACCGCCTCGCCGCCGAGATAGGTCAACGCCAGCACCAGGCCGGCGGCGACAATGCCGAGCGGATTGAGCCGGCCGAGGAACGCGACAATAATGGCGGTGAAGCCGTAGCCGGGCGAGATCACCGGCTGGAGCTGGCCGATGGCGCCGGAGACTTCCGAAATGCCGGCAAGCCCAGCCAGCGCGCCTGACAGCAGGAAGGCGAAGAACACCATGCGGTTGAGGCCGAAACCGGCGAAGCGCCCTGCCCTCGGGCTGGAGCCGAGCACGCGGACCTCAAAACCCTTGAGCAGGCGGCTCATCAGCACCCAGATCAGCACGGCTGCAACAAGCGCGAAGACAAAACCCCAATTGGCGCGGCCGGCATCCGGCATCAGTTCCGGCAGGACCGCCGAGTCATTGAACTGGATCGTCTGCGGGAAACCGTGGCCCTGTGGATCGCGCCAGGGGCCGCGCACCAGCCAGTCGAGGAAAAGCTGGGCGACATAGACCAGCATCAGGCTGGTCAGGATTTCGTTGGTGCCGAAGCGCGTCTTCAAGAGAGCCGGGATTGCTGCATAGGCGGCACCGCCGACCATGCCGAACAACAGCATCAGCGGCAGCACCAGCGGGCCTTCGAACCCGGGAAACAGCACCGGAATGGCCGAGCCGAAAATGCCGCCGAGGATGAACTGTCCCTCAGCGCCGATGTTCCAGATGTTGGCCTTGTAACAGACCGACAGGCCGACCGCGATCAGGATCAACGGCGCGGCCTTGATCGCCAGCTCATGCAGCTGCCAGACCTGGCTGATCGGCTCGATGAAATAGATCTCAAATGCGCTCAGCGGGTTGACGCCGAGCAGCGCGAACAGAACCGCGCCGGCGATGATCGTTAGGGCGAAGGCGATGAAGGGCGACAGCGCCGAAAAGAGCATAGAGCGCTGCGGGCGTTTGACGAGTTCGAGGCGCATCATGCCGTCTCCAGACCATGTTCGGCGTGGCCAGGCTCGGCGCCGCCCATCAACAGACCGACCTTTTCGAAAGTTGCCTCGGCGATCGGCAGCGGTTTGGACAATTCGCCATTGTGCATGACCGCGATCGCGTCCGAAATCTCGAACAGCTCATCGAGGTCCTGGCTGATGACCAGAACTGCCGAGCCGCTGCGCGCCAGTTCGATCAGCGCCTGGCGGATGTGGGCGGCGGCACCGGCGTCGACGCCCCAGGTCGGCTGGTTGACGACCATGACGGCAGGGCTGCGGTCGAGTTCGCGACCGACGATGAATTTCTGCAAATTGCCGCCCGAAAGGGCCGCAGCTTCCGGATCGGGCGCGCTCTTGCGCACATCCATCGCCACGATGATGCGCTGGGCGGCGGCATAGACCGCACCGCTTTTGACGGCGCCGCCGGCGCCGACAAAAACCTTGCCGTCGGTGGCGTGCCGCGACAGAAGCAGGTTTTCCGAAAGCTTCATGCGTGGCGCCGCGCCATGGCCGAGGCGTTCTTCCGGCACGAAGGCAGCGCCCATCAGCCGCCGGCCTGTGATCGAGAGCGAGCCGGCATCCTTGCCGCGGATGCGCACGGATGCGGCGTCCTGCTGCAGCACCTCGCCGGAGACGGATTCGAAGAACTCGCCCTGGCCGTTGCCGGCGACACCGGCAATGCCGATCACCTCGCCGGCGCGCACAGTGAGGTTGATATTCTTCAGCGGAATCGAAAACGGCGTTGCCGGCTTGCGGCTGAGGGCGCGGATTTCGAGCAGCGGCTGCGCGGTCTCGATGCCTTCGGCCGGCGCACGCACCACGGCCTTCACCTCGTTGCCGACCATCATGCGGGCCAGCGACGAAGCCGTTTCCTCGCGCGGATTGCAATGGCCGACGACCTTGCCGTGACGCAGCACGGTCGCGCGGTCGCAAATGCGTTTGACCTCTTCCAGCCGGTGCGAAATGTAGAGGATGGATTTGCCCTCGGAGCGCAGGCGCTCCAGCGTCTCGAACAGCTTGTCGGCTTCCTGCGGCGTCAGCACCGAGGTCGGCTCGTCGAGGATGATGAGCTGCGGCGTCTGCAACAGGCAGCGGATGATCTCGATGCGCTGGCGTTCGCCGACCGAGAGATCGCCGACCAGCGAGTCCGGATCGAGCGGCAGGCCATAGCTGAAGGAAAGCGCCCTCGCCTTGGCCGCGATCGAGCTGATCGGTGAGCCGTCATCCAGAGACAGAGCGATATTCTCGGCCGCGGTCAGCGCCTCGAACAGCGAAAAGTGCTGAAACACCATGCCGATGCCGAGCTTCTTCGCCATGCCCGGACTGGTGATCCGCACCGCTTCCCCGTTCCAGAATATCTCGCCGGAATTGGGCTCCAGCGAGCCGAACAGCATCTTGACCAGCGTCGACTTGCCGGCGCCGTTTTCGCCAAGCAGCGCGTGGATCTCGCCCTTGGCGATGTTGAGGTCGATATGATCGCACGCCGTCAGGGTGCCGAATATCTTGGTCAGGCCACGAACCTCAAGCAGGTTCGCTCCATCATGATCTGCACTCACAGTGCCTCCCATCCGGTTCCCGGACATGTTCTGTGTTCCCGCCAACATCGTATGCGCTGGCCGCTCTCGTGCGAAAGCAGCACCCACCTTGAAAGAGCTTCAAGAATTTCAGCGGAAACTCAAGGGGTAAAGATAGACCCGTTTCGCACAACAAACCGACCGACCGGTTTTTCGTGCAAACAGTGCCTGGGCGCCGCGGCAAAGCACTGAAAGGAAGGCAAACCTCCGTCAGGGGATCAGTATTGTCGTACCCGTGGTCTTGCGCCCTTCGAGATCGGCTTGCGCCTTGCCGGCGTCCTTCAGCGCATAGCGCTGGTTGATCTTGATCTCGACCGCGCCGCTCAACACCACATCGAACAATGCCGCGGCGGAGATTTCGAGGTCTTCACGCTTGGCGTTGTAGACGAACAGCGTCGGCCTGGTAGCGAACAGCGAGCCCTTCTGCGCCAGCACCGACATCGAAAATGGCGGGATCGGTCCAGAGGACTGACCGAAAGAGACGAACATGCCGAGCGGCTTCAGACAGTCGAGCGAGGCCGGGAATGTGTCGTTGCCGACCGAATCGTAGACGACGTCACATTTCTTGCCGCCGGTGATGGCGGCGACGCCGGCGACGAAATCCTGCTCCTTGTAGTTGATGACATGGTCGAAGCCATGCGCCTTGGCGAGCTCGATCTTGTCGGTTGAGCTTGCCGTGCCGATCACGGTGGCGCCGAGATGTTTTGCCCATTGTCCCAGGATCAGCCCGACGCCGCCGGCGGCGGCATGAAACAGGATGGTGTCGCCTGCCTTCACCTTGAAGGTCCGGCGCAACAGATACTCCGCCGTCATGCCTTTAAGCATCATGCCGGCGGCCTGTTCGTCGCTGATGCGGTCCGGTACCTTGACCACGCGGTCGGCGGCGACAATGCGCTGTTCGGCATAGGCACCGACATTGACGGCATAGGCGATGCGGTCGCCCGGCTTCAGCCAGTCGATGCCTGCGCCGACCTCGAGAACCACACCTGCCGCCTCGCCGCCCGGGATCAGCGGGAAGCCGCCGGGCGGCGGATAGAGGCCGATGCGGTGATAGACATCGATGAAATTGAGGCCGATCGCGGTGTGCCTGACCAGGATCTGCCCGGCGCCGGGTTGCCCCGGATCGGCGTCTTCATAGGTCAGGACTTCCGGACCGCCATGGGCGTGGATACGGATTGCTTTGGACATTTGTGGGCTTTCCTGCGGTCAGGCTTTCTTAGTGTCCGGCTTGGCGCCGAGTTTGGGGAAGAACTGCATGATACCGCCGATGCAGGCGAGGTAAAGTCCGGTGATGGTGATGCCGACCTTGGTAAAGACGCCGACCTGTTCGCCCAAAACGCCGATCTGGTCGTAGAAGGCGGCAAGGGCCGCCTGCGCCAGCGCCAGCGCACCGAAAGCGCACCAGAGCAGCGTCATGCCAAGATTGATTGGCCGCAGCCGCACCACCCGCACGGGATGGATGAAGTTGATCGGCACGAAGGTCAGGATGCCGGCCGCCACGACGACGCCGAAGGACACCCACTGTCCGGGCTCGATGACGAACAGCGTGAACACGACCATGTTCCAGACCACCGGAAAGCCTTTGAAGAAGTTCTCCTTCGTCTTCATTCCGGTGTCGGCATAATAGATGGCGCTGGACACCACGATGATGGCCGCCGACAGGAACGACAGCCCTTCGCCCATGAAGCCGCGCTGGTAGAGTGCGAAGGCCGGGATCAGCACGTAAGTGACATAGTCGATGATGTTGTCGAGGAGCTCGCCCGACCAGGTCGGCAAAATCTCCTTGACCTCGAGCTTGCGCGCGATCGGCCCGTCTATGCCGTCGACGAACAGCGCCAACCCCAGCCACCAGAACATCGCCGTCCAGCGTTGCTCGCTTGCCGCCACCAGCGACAGGAAAGCCAGGAACGAGCCAGACGCGGTCAACAGATGCACCGAGAATGCCCGCGCCTGCGGCCAGGTGACCTTTTTCTTCGGCCTGGGTATCCGGTCGGTGATCTTTTTGGCGGCGTTTCTGGCCGTTGTGTTCTTGCTCACGGGCCCCGCCAATCCAGTTTGCAGATTTCGGCCGAGCGGCCGGCAAAGTTCCAGTTGCGGCCGAAAGCCCGCATCTTGCTCTTATCGGACCTGGCCACGATGATCTCCGGCGCGATCCAGTATTCCGAGTTGCCGATCACGGTATCCTTCTCGCGATCCTTGCCGGGAATCGGTGTGACCGCCCCGTCGATGATCTTCGGTATCTGGAAAATACGGGTCTTGTCACGCGTCTCGTAGGTGATCGGCACCTGCTCGACGCCGAGGAACTTGCCGACAAGGATCGACAACAGCGCGGTGGTTCCGCCGGCCTTCCCGGTGAAGATCCTGGTCAGCGCTTTCACCGCATAGACGGAGGCTTGCTTGTCGATGAACAGGCCTGCGGTCCAGTTGCCGCGGCTCATATAGCCTGGGATTTCCATGACCAGACCGAGATTGAGGCCGGACAGGTCGACCTCGCCGAAATGGCCTGCGTCGATGCGGAAGCCCGCCCAGGTCTGGCAATAACCCTCCGTCGGCGGATGGCTGCCAAGCGACAGTACGCAAGGACAAAAAACCGTGCAATTGCAGGAGAGTACGAGCTCTCCTTTCATTGCCCAGCCTTGCTCTGCCATGGAATTATCCCCCGTCATGCCGAGACTACTAGCAGGGCGACTGCCCAGACAAGCAGTATCGCACCGGCCACTCGGGTTGGAAGGCTGCCGGTGGTCTGTTTTTCGATCAAGGTGAACAGGCCGATCAGCGCCATCCAGAACACGTTCATCGCGCCGACGGCAAACATCACCAGCATCAGCGCCCAGCAGCAGCCGAGGCACCACAGGCCCTGCTTCAGCCCTAGCCGGAAGATGCCACCCGGCTCCGCGCTCCAGTTGGAAAACAGTGTCGAGAACGGGTTCCGGCATTTTGTCAGGCAGGCCTGCTTGAGGCTGCTGAACTGGTAGAGGCCGGCAACCAGCAGCGCGGCCGCCGCGGCAAGGCCGCTCACCGGATCGAGCAATCGAGCGGAGGACGCAAATGCGTGGACGAGCAACGTCAGCACCGCGAAGCCGATAGAGGCGACAAGCCATGTCGAGAGGTAGCCGGCAACCAGGACCAGCGGGTGGGCCACCGGCTCGCCCTTGATGCGGGCGGTGTCGGCGATTTCACAATAGGTACGGATCATCGGCGCCGCCGACGGCAGCATCGTCGCCACGGCCATCAAAAACCACATCACGATCAGCGCCAGAACCGGTGCGCCGCCAGCATCAAGTGGTGCGGGCGTCAGGCACATGCCGAAGAAGCGGTCGAGGACATCCGGCAGCGGCAGTTGCGGCAGATATCGCAGGACCACATCGCCTGGTACGCCGGGGAGCCGGCCTTCGGCGCCGCGGATCGCCATGGCGCCGAGAATGAGCCAGGCGAGCAGAATGCCGCCGGCGATGGCGATGTTGACCGTCAGGCGGGGGCTGCGGGCCAGGCTTGCCGTGGCGCGGCCGGCGCGGTCGAGATGGCTGAAATCGTCCTGCTGGCCGGTCATGACAACCGAATGAGCCTAATCGCCGCGTTGATCAAGCCGCATGGTCTGACCTATATCCATGGGTAGACACCTGCATCGCAAACTGGAAGTCCAATTTGGATCATCGCGAGACAGCACGGATACTGGTAGCCGGCAGCGGCCCTGCCGGACTGATCGCGGCGCTCGGTTTCGCCGAGGCGGGCTTTCCGGTTACCCTGGTCGGACCCGAAGCAGGCGGGCCCGATGGCCGGACCACGGCGCTGATGAACCCTGCTCTCAAGGTTCTCGATCGGCTGGGCGTGCTGGCCGAACTTGCGCCGAAGGCCGCGCCCCTGAAGGTCATGCGCATCGTTGATGCGACCAGCCGGCTGATCCGCAGCCCGGTGGTGACTTTTCGCGCCATAGAGATCGGCGAGGAGCAGTTCGGGCTCAACCTGCCCAACAGTGCGCTGAACCCGACGCTGGCCAAGTCCGTCGCGGCGCATTCCGGCATCGAATGGCTGACGTCGATGGTCGAGAGTTGGCGTCTGGACGCCGATCAGGCGCATGCCGTCTTGACTGATGGTCGCGAAGTCTCGGCCGCGCTTGCGGTCGCTGCCGATGGGCGCCTGTCGCCGGCGCGCGAGGCGGCAGGCATAGTGGCCTCGGTGCGATCCTACCGCCAAGCGGCGCTGGTGCTGAATTTTGGCCATCGCAGCGAACACGGCTTCACCTCGACCGAGTTCCACACAGAGACCGGGCCGTTCACCCAGGTGCCGCTGCCCGGCAACCGCTCCAGCCTCGTCTGGGTGGTGAAACCGGAGACGGCCAAGGACCTCGCCGCACTCGATGACGCGACGCTTTCCGAGCGTGTCGAGCAGCAGATGCAGTCGATGCTGGGCCGGGTGTCGGTCGAGCCCGGCCGACAAATTTACCCGCTTTCAGCGGCATCACCGGGGCGCTTCGCGCAAAACCGGGTGGCGCTGGTCGGCGAGGCTGCACATGTGTTCCCGCCGATCGGAGCCCAAGGTCTCAACCTCGGCATCAGGGACATCGAGGATCTGATTGGAATCGCTGGTGAAAATCGCGGCGACCCCGGCGCCGCGAAGGCCCTGGCCGCCTATGATTCCAGGCGCCGTCCCGACATTCTGGCGCGTTCCGGCGCGGTCAATCTGCTCAACATGTCGCTGCTTTCGGACATGCTGCCGGCGCAGATGGCACGCAGCGCCGGCCTCAATGTGCTCGGCAGTTTCGCGCCGCTGCGCGCCTTTTTCATGCGCGAAGGCTTGAGGCCGGGCAGCGGCTTTGCGGCGCTTACCGGCGGTTCAGGGAAACAGGTCCGGCGGTAAGATGCCGTGGCGGATCATGTAGAGCAGCCCGGTCACCGTCAGCACCGAGAGGCAGGTGGTGATCAGCACGCTGGCCGAGGCGCGTTGCACCCAGACGCCATATTGCTGGGCGATGACGAAGACGTTGGTTGCGGTCGGTAATGCCGCCAAAAGCACGGCTGAAAAAACCCAGATTTCGGAAAAGTTCCCGATCCAGCTCAGCACGACGTAGCAGAGCGATGGATGCAGGATCAGCTTCAGCGCCGCGATCGACGCCAGCTCATGCGGCACGCGGTTGAGCGGCCGGAGCGCAAGCGTCACGCCCATGGCAAACAGGGCGCAAGGGGCGGCTGCCCGCGAAAGATATTCAAGCAGGCGATCGACCGGCTGCGGTGGGTGAAAGCCGAGATAGGCGGCGCCAACGCCAAGCGCGGTCGCGATGATGAACGGGTGCAGGACGATTTTCCTGACTACGCCGAGGATGAGCCGCCACGGCGATGTCTTGTCGTCGCCCGACAGCGCCATCATCATCGGCGCGATGGCGAAATGCATGATATTTTCGAAGCAGAAGATCAGCGCGACGGGAACCGCCGCTTGTTCGCCGAAGGCGAGCAGCGCCAGCCCCGGCCCCATATAGCCGATATTGCCGTAGGCCGCGGCCAGCGCCTTGATCGTCGACTGGGCGATCTCGCCGCGCGACGCCGTCACCGACCATACGAACATGATCGAGAAGATCGTGTAGGTGGAAAATACCGAGCCGAAGATGAAGCGCCATTCGGTCAACTGTTCGAACGGCGTGCGGGCCAGCAATTGGAAGAACAGGGCAGGAAGCGCGACATAGACGATGAAGGTGTTCATCCAGCCAAGCGCTTCCAGCGGCTGCCTGGTCATGCGCGCGACCAGAAAGCCGATGAAAATCAGCCCGAAGAACGGAAGAACAAGACCGACGACGTCAGACATTTTTGCCCTGGCCCGAAACCCCTGGACCGGGCTAGCCCGTAGCTTCATCGGGCGTCAAGCGCTACGGCATTGAACTGACACGCCATCTGCGCCAAATAAAGCCTGATCCCAGACCTAAGTCGGGCTCGATTTTTGGCCACGGTATGTGTAAATTCAAAGTCTTAGAGCGCTCTTCGCACATTCGAGGGGACGCCGGGCGCTCTAGAGGCTTAGTGGTGAGTATGATGAAAACGGCCAAATTTTCGATCGGACAGGTGGTTCGTCATCGGCTGTTTCCGTTCCGCGGCATCATTTTCGATGTCGATCCGCAATTTGCCAACACCGACGAATGGTACGAAGCGATCCCGGCGGACGTGCGGCCGCGCAAGGACCAGCCGTTCTATCACCTGCTCGCCGAGAATTCGGAAACCGAATACATCGCCTATGTCTCCGAGCAGAACCTGCTCGAGGATCAATCGGGCGAACCGGTCCGGCATCCGCAGATCGGCGAGATGTTCGACAAGCGGCCGGATGGACGCTACGAGCCGAAACGCCAGTCGAGACACTGACATCACCTTGCATCGACGTGACGACAACAAAAAAGCGGGGCATGACCCCGCTTTTTTGTCGCTCCGGTATCTGTCCCGGCGATTAGTTGGCGGCTTTGGCCTTGGCCTGCTCGTCCTTGAGCTTCTTGGCGAAGTCCTGGTTGTTCTTGACGACGAAATCCTGAAGTTTTTTCTGCCGATCCTCGATGTCCGACTGCTGCAGCGGCGCGCCGTCAAAGGCGCCGCTGAAGCCGGTCAAGGCAACCTTGATTGGATTTGGCTGGCTCTGGAAGTTGATCGAGGTCAGCGTGATCGCCTGTCCCTTCTTGAAGGACGCGACGAGCGCGTCGGTCAGCGGCACTTCGGCAACGCAACGGTCGGCGAAGCAAATGACATAATCCAGCTTCGTCGCCTTGCCGGCGTCTATCTGCAGGGCGATGCCGGGGGGCACCAGGCGACCTGGGGGAACCGTGACCTGGAAGACCTTGCGGTTTACCTTGCCCTTCAGCTCGATCAGGCTGACCCCGGTGACGAACTGGCCGTTGCCGGCAGTGATGATGTTCTGGACATTGCAGATGTCGACATCTTCCTGCTTGGTGCAGGCCTTGAACCAACCCTGCGGAATCTGTTGCTGTGCCGAAGCGGTGGGAAGTCCGGCGCCCAGAAAGCCGACCACGCCCGCGGCCAGGACCGAAAGGCGGTATGCGTTGCTGTTCAGGCTCGTCATGTCGTGCATTTCCTCTCAAATGATCCCGGGACCGGCTTCTTCGCGCCGTGTGGTCCTGCTACCTGTTGCCGAATTGAGGCAACAGAATGACTTCGGAGCGCGTGTTACACTGCATGAGCAGCCGAATCCAGCCCGCCGCCTGCAATTCTTGGCCTCGCAATTTGGGTCGTGCGATTTGGGTTGATGTATCTGGCCGGAGCGCCGCGGCGCCATGTTAGGGTGCACTCCGAATCATCAAGCCGCCCAGTAAGGAGACGGTCATGGGCCGCATTCTTGTTTGGCTGATCGCCGCAATCTCGTTCTTCGCCTTTGCACCCGGCGTGGCGATGTCGGAACCGAAACATGCCATCGCCATGCAGGGCGAGCCGGCGCTGCCAGCCGACTACCAGCATTTCGACTACGTCAATCCCGATGCGCCGAAGGGCGGCAACATCACTTACTGCGTCGTCGGCAGCTTCGACAATCTGAACCCGTTCATCCTGAAGAGCCTGCGCACCACGGCGCGCGGCATGCAGGACCTCATTTTCGGCAATCTCGTCTTCGAGCCGTTGATGATGCGCAACTACGACGAGGCCTTCAGCCTCTATGGCCTGCTCGCAGACACAGCCGATATGGATCCCGAGCGCAAGTGGATCGAGTTCCATCTCAACCCAAATGCAAAGTGGTCCGATGGCGACCCGGTGACGCCGGACGACGTGCTGTTCACCTACGATGTCTTCACCGACAAGGGCCGCCCGCCCTACAGGGATCGCATGAGCCTGATCGCCAAGCTCGAAAAGACCGGCGATCACAGCGTGCGCTTCACCTTCAACGACAAGGCCAATCGCGAGACCCCCTTGATCATCGCGCTGACGCCGATCATCCCAAAGCACGCCTTCAACAAGGATACCTTCGACAAGACGACGTTGAAGCCGGTGATCGGCAGCGGTCCCTACATCATCGACAAGGTGCAGCCGGGACAGCGCATCGTCTTCAAGCGCAACCCGAATTACTGGGGCAAGGACATCCCTTCCAAGCGCGGCTTCGACAATTACGACCAGATCACCATCGAGTACTTCCTCAACGCCAATGCCAAGACGGAAGCGTTCAAGAAAGGCATCTGCGCCATTTACGATGAGGGCGATCCGGTCAAGCGCGAGCGCGATATCGATTTTCCCGCCTTTCATCGCGGCGAGGTGATCGCCGAGACCTTCGACACCGGCATACCGCCCGTGGTGACCGGCTTCCTGTTCAACACGCGACTGGAGAAGTTTTCCAATCCGGAGGTGCGGCGCGCGCTCGGCATGCTCTACGACTTCGAATGGGCCAACAAGAACCTGTTCGGCGGTAAGTACACGCGCACGATGAGCTACTGGCAGAATTCCGAACTTTCCGCGCTCGGCCATCCCGCCAGCGACAGGGAAAAGGCGCTGCTGGCGCCCTACCCCGGCCGCGTGCCGGCCGATGTCATGGACGGCAGCTGGCGCCCGCCGGTGAATGACGGCACCGGCCAGGACCGCAAGGTGCTGAAGCTGGCGTTCGACCTGCTGAAGAGCCAGGGCTACGCCGTTAGGGATGGCGCCCTGCTGGATCCCAAGGGAAACCCGTTCGGTTTCGAGATCCTGACGGCGTCGCAGGACGAGGAACGCTTTGCCGCCATCTATCAGCGCTCGTTGGAAAAGATCGGCATCGCGGTGACCATCCGCAGCCTCGAGGCCGACCAGATCCAGTCGCGCAAGCAGCGTTTCGACTTTGAGGTTCTTGTCGGGTCGAGCGGGTTCAGCAACTCGCTGTCTCCCGGTATGGAGCAGAACCTTCGCTGGGGTTCTTCAGAGGCCAAAAGAGAAGGTTCATTCAATCTGGCCGGCGTCGCCGATCCGGCGGTCGACGCGGCGATCGACGCGATGCTGAGAGCACGGACCAAGGAAGACTATGTCGCCGCCGTGCGCGTGCTCGACCGATTGCTGATCTCCGGCAATTACATGGTGCCGATGCAGTACAACGCGCAGCAATGGCTCGCTTACTGGAATTACCTGGACCATCCCAAAAAGACGCCCATATTCGGTTATCAATGGCCGACCTGGTGGCGCAAGCCGAACTGAGCGTGGCCGAGATCGGTCTCGCTGAAACGTTCGGCTGCAGGAGATCAAGATGAGCGATGACAATTCCATTACCGTCGACGTGGTTTCCGACGTCGTCTGCCCCTGGTGCTTCGTCGGCCAGAGGCGGCTCGACAAGGCGATCGCCGCTGCTGGCGGCGTCCAGGTTCATGTGCGCTGGCGGCCGTTCCAGCTCGACCCGACCATCCCGCCCGAGGGCAAGGACCGGCGCGAATACATGCTGGCCAAATTCGGCAGCGACGAGCGCATCCGTCAGATGCATGCCCGCGTAGAGCCGCTCGGCGAAGCCGAAGGCATCAATTTCGCTTTCGACGCCATCAAGGTCGCCGCCAACACGCTGGACGCGCATCGTGTCATCCGCTGGGCCGGTGCCGCCGGTGAAGCCGTGCAGAACCGGCTCGTGCGCCGGCTGTTCCAACTGTATTTCGAGAAAGGCGGCAATATTGGCGACCACGCCGTGCTGATCGATGCCGCCCGCGAGGCCGGCATGGACGCTGCCGTGGTCGAAACGCTCCTGCCGACCGATGCCGACGTCGAGGAGGTGCGCACAGAAATCGCCACGGCATCGCGGATGGGGATCACCGGCGTGCCGTGCTTCCTGCTCGAAGGCAAATACGCCGTCATGGGCGCGCAGGACGCCGACACGCTGACTGATGCCATCCGCCAAGTCGCGGCCGCAAAGGCCAAGGGCGAACTTGAAAAGGCCGGCTAGAGCCTGTTCCATCCCGATGGAAATCGGGATGGGCTCTATCTCCTTGTTTGAGCATGATCTCTGGACAAAACGGTTTCCCGTTTGTCCGAGAAAACCGGCAACCACTTTTCGGGATCATGCTCGGGTTATTTCACCGTCACGTTGGCTTTGCTGAGGAAGAATCCGTGGCCGTTGCTGCCCGTGCAGGTCAGTCCCTTGGTTGACGACTGGCAGGTAAACGGCCCTTTGCTCCAACTGCTTCCGTAAGCCAGCTTCGCCACATCGCTGCAGCAGCCCTGCTCGCCCGGATTCTTGATCAATGTCGCCGGGCCGTTCGGCCCAAGGATCACGGTGACGTAGCTGGGCTCGACGCGCGAACAGCTCAGCTCCGGGCCGCCATCCTGTGGTTCGTAGGTGCTGGTGCCGCCCTTCGGCGTGTAGATGCAGCCGATGTTGCCGGACGGAGCATTGAACTCGATTTGCCCTTCGGCGCTTGCCGCAATGGTCTGGCTGCCGGCATGCGCCAGAGGCAGCCAGGCAAGGAACGACAGGATTGCGGGAGCGGCGGCGCGTACAAGCATTGGGGAGCTTCCTTGTTGGGGACCGGACATGCATTGGTGCCGACAGTGCCCGACAAGGTTCATTCCAGTGCGCTTGATTGTCAAACGGTGTTGAGCTGCAGCTAAAAAGCGCGTGCCCCCTCATGAACAGTCGCTTTACAGGAGCGACGATCTTGCGTGCCCAACCATGATGGCCGGTGATATGATTCGGGCGACCTGGGGCGATCACGGACGGCAATTTTTCGGGCGATCCGGTTAGCGCGCGGTGGGAAAACCGGCCAACGGGCAGGCCTTTTGGTCACAAAGCCGTGTATGAGCCTTCCCTCAGGGAATATTTTCGCACACCTGAGCGTTCTCGCAACACATTGAAACAAAGGACAAATTGGGCCCAAAGACGGCGGTCTCGCAGCACCAACTGTTGCCTGATCGCAACGGCGGGTGGGCTGCCTCACATTCGCCGGGATAAAATTCATAGAAAATGATCAATTGGTGTTACTATCCGTAACAAAACTAAAAAAGGTTTGGGCGGGATTGTGATTCGGGTCGACAGACCGCGACGTTCAATATCGGCACTTTGGAACCGCGACGCCCCCGCCGGGCCGTCGCCCCTGACGCCAGTATCGTCGATGCGGACCTTCTGGGGACTGATGCGGGCCTACTGGTTCTCGGACCGGTGGAGAGAGGCCTGGGCTCTCACCGTCGTCCTCGCACTCATCATAGCCCTGTCGAGCAAGGCCGACGTCTGGTTTACCGTGTTGGCGGGCGAACTGGCAGCCTCAATCGCTTTTTTTCACGACGCCGCGAATACCACGCCACTTGAATCGGTGCTTACCAATGCCGGCCTGCTTGTGCTGCTGGTCGTGTTCAAGGACATGGGAATCACAGGCGCCTGCAAATTTGTATCGGCGACATTGCATCGCAAATGGCGCGCCTGGTTGAACGCGCGTTTCAATGAGGCGCTGCTCGATACCAACCATACGCACTACCACGCCCAGAATGGCTCGCCAGATGCGCCAGCGCCCGACAACATTGATCAGCGCGTGCAGGAATCCATCAAAGACATGGCGGGCGGCGCCATCGGGCTTGCCCAAGGTGTGTTCGGCGTCTTCACCTCACTTTATTTTGTCGGCGGCGCTTTGCTGGCGAATTCCGTGGAGGTAAAAGGCCTGGATGCCCTCGGCAGCTATGGCAGCGCCGTCCTCGCTCTGCTGGCGGTTGCCATCTACGTGCCCGTCAATACCTGGATCGCGATCAAACTCGGCGGAATGCTGGAGTGGCTCAACGTCAGGATGCAGAAGGCCGAAGGCACCTATCGCAGCGAGCTGATCACTTTGTTGCGCCGCAGTTTCCATGTGTCGGCGTCGAAAGGCGAAGACGTGCAAAAGACGATACATGGACGGCTCTATCTCGATATCGATACCACCTGGTCGAAGCTCAACATCGTCAACACCCTCTATGCGGGATTCGAATCGGTCTATAATTTCGTCGGGGCCAAAGTTGTCGCCTACGGACCTGGTCTGGTGCCGTTCATCCACAACGGCGTCGACCTCAAGGGCTACATAACCGGTTCCGAGCAGGTCAACGCGCTGATCAGCAAATGTTCCTGGTTCATCCATGTCATGCCGAGTCTCGCCACCTTGCGGGCCAACAGCCAGCGCGTCATTGAATTGGCGCACGCCATTGAAAACGTCCAACAGCCGCAGGACTTCTACAGCCAGACCGGCCGTTCCGACTTCCACTATGCCAGCCAGAACCCGGTCTTCGGCCTGACCATCCAGAAGCTTGAACTGGCGCATCAGGGTGAAGACGCCACGCCGTTCCTGAGCGCAGCCAATCTGCGCTTTCGGCGCGGCGAGTGGGCATTCCTCAAGGGCGAATCCGGCTGCGGCAAGACTTCGCTGATCAAGGCGATCAACGGCTTGTGGCCTTATGGCCGCGGCACCATCGTCTTCCCTGACGGTGTGAGGAGCTTCTATGCCGCCCAGGAGGTCAAGCTGCAGCAGGTGTCGCTGAAGCAGCTGGTGTGCCTGCCCGGCTCCGAGGACGACTATGGCGATGCGCAGGTCGCGGCAGCCCTGCACAAGGCCGGCCTTGGCGATTTCATCGAACACATGGCCGATGAAAGCCGCGAGGGAAAGATCTGGGACCAGCTGCTGTCCGGCGGCCAGAAGCAGAAGCTGGTTGTGGCCCGCATCGTGCTGCAGCAACCGGGACTGTTGTTCCTCGACGAAGCGACCGGCGCGCTCGACCCCGAAGGCAAGATCGCCTTCCACCAGGCGATCAAGGACAATTGCCCCGATGTCACGGTGATCAGCATCATGCACGAGGCGGTGCCGCCACGTTCGGCCTCGGGCGAGGAATTCTATCACAGCGTGGTCGCGATCGCCGACGGCGTCGCCACCAAGAGGCCGCTTGTTCCGAACCTTCCGCGCGAGCTCACCACCATCCTTACGCAGCCGCGGCCGGTCGAGGACAAATGGATGCGTTTTTCACGCCGGCTGAAGCAGAAATAGCAGCCACGCCGAAGCGCGTTCCGCCACTGGCGGCGGGGCACTCGCTCCCTCCCCCTTCAATAATCATCACAGTCTCGCGATTGGGCCGGCTCCCGGCTGTTTTCCGCCACTCCCGCGATTGACTCGCCAAGATGCGCTCCTATGTTGCGCCCGCTCGCTGAATTCCAACTCGAACCCGCGAGCAGAAAGGTCACCGCGCCATGCCTGGCGACAGTAGTCGAACGCAACCGCCGTCCGCCTCGATGTGACCTCTAACGGCTCACGTCCCGCCGGACGGCAAGGAGTGAGCCATGAACGAATTTACCCCCGTCGTAGCAAGCGACGATGCCGTCGCTATCGCGCGTATCCTTGCCAATGATCACGTCGCCGATGTCGTCGAGGCCCTGAACCGGGAATCTCGCGATACCGCGATAGAACTGCTTTGCGAAATGCCGTTCGAGCGGCTGGTCGAGATCTTCGACCAGCCTGAACTCGACGGCGCCTCCGATCTGGCCGAGGCGCTGCCGCGCGCCAAAGCGTGCAAGCTCCTGACCGCCATGTCGGTCGACCGCGGCGCCGATATCCTGCGCGAACTGGACGAACCGGCGCGCTCCGAGCTGCTCGGCGGGTTGGTCCCGCCGCTGCGGGCAACGCTGCTTTCCATTCTCGGCTATCCCGAAGGCAGCGCCGCCTCGATCATGACGACCGAATTCGTCAGCGCGCCGTCGGACTGGACCGTCGGGCGCACGCTCGACTACATCCGCAAGGTGGAGCGGACGCGGGAGACCGTCTACGCCATCTACATCGTCGATCCAGACACGCATGTGCTGGTGCGCTCGACCGGCCTGCGCCGGCTGATCACCGGCGAGCCGGACGATCCGATCCTGTCGGTGGCGCCGGATCGCGCCCCGGTGACGGTGACGCCGCTGACCGATCGCGAAACTCTGGCGCAGACGATCTCCAAATATGACCTGCTCGCGGTTCCCGTCGTCGACCATGGCAAGATCCTCGGCATCGTCACCATCGACGACATCATCGACACCATGATCGAGGAGACGACCGAGGACGCGCATCGCTTCGGCGGCATGGAGGCGCTCGACGAGCCCTACATGAAGATGAGCTTTCTCGCCATGATCAAGAAGCGCGGCGGTTGGCTGTGCGCGCTGTTCATCTCGGAGATGCTGACCGCCAATGCCATGCAAAGCTATGAAGGCGAACTGGAAAAAGCGATCGTGCTCACTCTGTTCATCCCGCTGATCATGAGCTCGGGCGGCAATTCCGGTTCGCAGGCGACCTCGCTCGTCATTCGCGCGCTGGCGCTGCGCGAAATCGGCCTTCGCGACTGGTGGCGGGTGGCGTTGCGCGAATTGCCCACCGGCTTCGTGCTCGGCGCCATGCTTGGCGTGGTCGGCATCTGCCGCATCGCGCTCTGGCAATATATGGGCTTCTACGATTATGGGCCGCATTGGCCGCTGATCGCGGCGACCGTGGGGGCAGCACTCGTCGGCATCGTCACCTTCGGCTCGCTGTCGGGGTCGATGCTGCCGTTCGCGCTGAAACGGATCGGCTTCGATCCGGCGAGCGCCTCGGCGCCGTTCGTCGCCACGCTGGTCGATGTCACCGGCCTGGTGATCTATTTCTCGGTGGCGCTGGTCATCCTGCGCAGCACTTTGTTGTAATAAGCTTCAGGCCTCCCATCGCGGTGGCAACAGCGGCTGCCATGGGGGGTTCTTCAAGATCGAGCGCGCGGGCGTCAATCGACCCGCAGGCCGTTCTTCACGCGGTAGGTGGGCTTGTACATGGTGACCAGTTCCTCCGCTGCCGTCGGGTGGACGGCCATGGTGCGGTCGAAATCATCCTTGGTGACGCCGGCCTTCAGCGGAATGCCGAGCAACTGCGCCATCTCGCCGGCGTCCGGCCCGAGGATGTGCGCGCCGAGCACTTTTCGCGTGGCGCCATCGACCACCAGCTTCGTCAGCATCTTTTCGTCGCGACCCGACAGCGTGTGCCGCATCGGCCGGAATGTGGCGCGGTAGATTTCGATATCGGAGTAGCGCTTGACGGCATCGTCCTCGGACAGCCCGACGGTGCCGATCTCCGGCTGTGAGAAGACGGCGGTCGGAATGGTGTCGTGGTCGGGCGCGGTCGGATTGCCCTTGAATGCGGTCTCGATGAAGCACATGGCTTCGTGGATCGCCACAGGCGTCAACTGCACGCGGTTGGTGACGTCGCCGATCGCCCAGATGTTGTCGATGTTGGTGCGGGAATACTGGTCGACAACGATGGCGCCGGTTATGCCGAGCTCGATACCGACGCCTTCCAGGCCCATATTCTCGGTGTTTGGGAGGCGGCCGATGGCGAGCATGACCTGGTCGATCGTCAGCACCTTGCCGCCGGTGACCAACGCATCCAGCCTGCCGTCCGGCCGTTTGCGGACCCATTCCGACACGGCGTGGCAGAGGATCTTGATCCCCTTCTTTTCCATGGTTTCGTGCAGCATGTGCCGCAGGTCCATGTCGAAGCGCGACAGTATCTCCTTGCCGCGATAGACCAGCGTGGTGTCGACGCCCAAGCCATGGAAGATATTGGCGAATTCGACGGCGATGTAGCCTCCGCCCTCGATCATGATCGCCTTCGGCAGTTGCTTGAGGTCGAAAACCTCATTGGAAAAGATGCAATGCTCGTGACCGGGCAGCGCCGGGTGCGGCGCCGGCCGGCCGCCGGTGGCGATCAGGATCTGGTCGGCGGTGACGGTGCGGTCATCGCCCAGGAGATGCACGACATGCGGGTCGACCAGCATGGCGCGCGAGTGGAACGTCTCGCCGCCGGCGCCTTTCACGTTCTTTTCGTAGATCGCTTCCAGACGGGCAATCTCGCGGTCCTTGTTGGCGACCAGCGTCGGCCAGTCGAAGCTCGCCTCCGGCACCGTCCAGCCATAGCCGGCGGCGTCGGCAAAATGCTCGGGAAATTGCGAGGCATAGACATAGAGTTTTTTCGGCACGCAGCCACGGATGACGCAGGTGCCGCCATAGCGGTATTCCTCCGCGATGCCGACACGTTTGCCGAGCGCTGCCGCTACGCGCGCCGCCCGAACCCCGCCGGAGCCGCCGCCGATGACGAAGAGATCGTAGTCGTAGCCGGCCATGCTGCTGTTCCTTGCCCCAAGAAATGTTTGAGACAGGTAGGCTGCATCAAGCCAAAAGAAAAGCCCGGTTTCCACCGGGCTTTCTGGTCCAGCGGCAAGGATGCCGGTGGCGAAATCAGACGTCTTAGTTCTTCGGCGCTTCCGGCTGGTCACCGTCTGCGGGCGCATCGCCGTCGGCAGGTGCAGCGCCATCGGCGGGGGCAGTTGCGTTATCCGGCGCAGGCGCGGCCGGAGCAGCGGCCTTCGCGGCGGCTGCCAGCGTTTCGCCGACCTGCTGGGCGAGATCGCGCGCCAGGCCGTTCTGCCAGATGTCGGCGGCCTTGACCAGTTCGCGCGTCACGTTGGGGCCGTTGTCGAGCAGCTTCTTGCCGGCATCGGAATTGTAGAAGGCGGCGATGTCGGTGAGATCCTTCTCGGAGAACACCTTGGCATAGGCGAGCGCTGCTTCCTTCTCCAGATCGGCACGGCGCGAGGCCAGCGCCAGTGCCTTTTCGCTGACGGTCTTGCCGATCAGCTCCTGCATATCAGGGTTCTTCTGGATAAGCTGCTGCTCGAGCGAGGCCGCCGCTTGCGGCAGGATGTTGTCGAACGAGTCGGTCGCGTGGATTGCCGTGACCGCCGCCCGTGCCGCCTTCAGATGCGATTCCGTGATCTCCTGCGAGAACGCCGGGGAGGAGAAGGCGAAAACGGCCGAAGCCGCCAGAACGGCGCAAAGATTGCGAACCCGGTTATGCAACATCATGATCGGTAGAACTCCCTGGTTTTCGGGCGGCATGGACGGTTTGGATGCCGTCGCCGCCGGCGATGATGGCCGCTGACGCCAGCCCGATGAAAAGACCATGCTCGACCACACCAGGAATGGCATGGAGAGCATTAGAAAGCGCTCTTGTATCCGGAATGCGGCCAAAAGATGCATCGAGGATAAAATGGCCGCCGTCTGTAACAAAAGGCTGGCCCCCCGTCATCCTCAATGTAACCGGGCCGGAAAGGCCGAGACTTTTGGCCGCTGCCGCGACCGCGATTTCGGTCGCGCACAGGCCGAACCGGTTGACTTCGATCGGCAAGGGAAACCGGCCAAGGGTGTCGACCATCTTCGAGCGATCGGCAATGACGATCATGCGCTGAGATGCCGCCGCGACGATCTTCTCGCGCAGCAGCGCGCCGCCGCCACCCTTGATCAGCGTCAGCGCCGCGTCGATCTCGTCGGCGCCGTCGACGGTGAGGTCGAGCTCGGGCGTTTCCTCAAGCGTCGACAGCGGCACGCCGAGTTCGCGGCAAAGGGCTGCAGTGCGCTCCGACGTCGGCACGCCGATGACGGTCAAGCCCGCGGCGATCTTTTCGGCCAGCAGCCGCACGAATTCGTCGGCCGTCGTCCCGGTGCCGATGCCGATGCGCATGCCGTCGCTGACATGGGCAAGGGCAGCCCGCGCGGCCTCGACCTTCAACTGCCTCGCATCCATGCTCGCCCCGGGGATTTGGCTTGGTTCTGATTTTTCTGGATGCGCGCTCCTAGCACTTTTGCCCGCAGGGTCAAAGACTTTGGCTCGCACCGGCTTGCCTGAAAGAAGCGCAGCCGCTATCGCCTGCCTGCAATGCATCAGCCACAGGACAGGCCATGACCCAACCGATCATCGTGTTCGACCTCGACGGGACGCTGATCGACACGGCGCCGGACCTGCTCGACAGCCTCAACCACAGCCTTGCCGCCAGCGAGCTTGCCGCTGTCGACGAGGCCGGCTTCCGGCGTTTTGTCGGCCAGGGCGGACGGGTGATGATCGAGCGCGCGCATACCGCGCAGCAGAAGTCGCTGGCGGTGGAGGAGCACGACCGGCTGCTCAAGCTGTTCCTCGACCACTACACGCTCAACATCCCCGGCAAGTCGCGCCCCTACCCCGGCGTGGTCGAGGCGATCGCCCGTTTCGAGGCGGCCGGCTATCTACTTGCCATCTGCACCAACAAATACGAGGCGAATTCGAAAGCGCTGATCGAGGCGCTCGGCCTGACAAAGCATTTCGCCGCGATCGCCGGCCAGGACACGTTCGCCTTCCGCAAGCCCGACCCGCGCCATCTCACCGAAACCATCAGGCTCGCCGGCGGTGACCCGCACCATGCGCTGATGGTCGGCGATTCGCAGACCGACATCGACACGGCCAAGGCAGCCGGCATTCCCGTGGTTGCCGTCGATTTCGGCTACACCGACCGCCATGTCAGGGAATTCGAGCCGTCGGCGGTGATTTCGCATTTCGACGCGCTGACGCTCGACCTGGCGGAACGGCTGATTGCTGCGGCGACCGGCTGAACGAAACGGGCGATTGCGCGGCAGCGTCCGCCCTTGCCTATTTCAGGCGTAGAAGGCAGGCGCATCGCCTTGACTTCAACCGCATGCCTCTCTTATATCGCGGCTCGCTTGGCCTTCGGGCAACGAGCGGGCGATTAGCTCAGCGGGAGAGCACACCCTTCACACGGGTGGGGTCGCAGGTTCAATCCCTGCATCGCCCACCATTTTCTTTCCCGGAACAGCACACTCCAAGCCAGCACTCCTAGCAGCTGCAACTCGCCCCTTCCCCACCAAAATTCTTCTGCGCAAAGTTCAACGCGCTTGAGTAGCTCGTGTAGCTCTGGAACTGGCATACATCGGATCCGTTCCGCACCTTCATCTGCTCGAGATCCCAGAACGAAACCTCGATGTGATCGTTGGCGCAGTAGACCGTGTATTTTTCAGGCTCCAGCGCTCGTGCCTTCTGCGCCGGGATGGAGACGGCAGGAATGGAAAGCACGGAAAGTGCAAGCATGATGGCGTGACGTGTGCGCATGTAAAAACCCCGAATGAAAACCAGCCCGTATTATTGCCGCTATCTCGACGCGCTGCATCACGGCTTTTTGACGAACGACTTCTTTCCGGTGCCCGGCTCGCCGTCAGCTATGTGCTGATCCAGATCTCCGCTGTGTTGGCGCTAATTGGTACCGCTCGGGGGCGCGTGGCCGGCAGCAGGGAGGTCGGCTTGGATTGCGTCCATTCGGTCATGGTGTTCCCTGCAAGGCATCGCAGCGCCGCGCGAGCCTAAGCCTTCTTCTTTCGTCTCCGTGATCCCGCCCGCATTGCAATTTCGCCGCCACGAACCGTTTCGTACTGGTCGGCGTCGACAATCGATTTGTCGAAGGTGAGGCCGGTCATTTCGGAGATTTCGGTTAGCGGGTACATGGCGCCGATGAATTCGTCGGAGACGGCAAACTCCAGCTCCGTGTCCGACAGATCCTGTTCGAGGACGAAGCCATAGCTGGCGAGCCCGTCTGTGACGCGCGCCACGATCACCTTCCAGAAACGGCGCGGCACCGGCGCGCGAAGACTTGTTCCCTTGGGGCCTTTGCCGGCAAAGGTTCGGTCATCATCGGCGAGCACCGGGCCAGCGAAGACACACAGCCGTTCGCTCGCCGCCTCCGACAGGACGTGGTTCTCAAGATCGCCCCAGTTCTTCTCACCGCTGTCGGAGCGGTTGTAGCCCTCGACCTGGGGCGAGCAATTGGTGACATGGAAGGAGCAGACATTGCCCCTGAGCAGCAGCTCGAAGGTGCTGCCCCAGGCTACGTCATCGCGCCTGACGATATGACCCTTGTCGAAGGCGCCCTGATCCTGGGTGTAGAAGACGTCGGGGATCTGGTACTTGTCGTCGAGCCGCAGATCCGCGAACCAGCGCTCGCTGAACAGGCCGCCGCGCGAATAGTTGCGGCCCTTTTCCGGCTCGCGCAGATTGCTCTCCTCGGTGACGTTGGAGGCGGTGAACAGCGCCAGCCGCCGCTTGGCGTGCATCTTGAGCGAAAAATTCTGGTAGTCGAGTTGCGTGCCGCCGGCCTTGAGCGGCGCCAGCACTGAGAGGTCGGTGGCCTCAGGCATCGGCACAACGACCGGCGCGAGTTTAGTGCCGCCAGAGAGAAATTTCTCGTCGTAGCCCTTATAGCCGGCATAGTCCGCGACCGTTTTGGGAACGAATGCGCCGCCTGGAGGGGTCGGCTTGGCCGCTTCGAGCTCGACCGATTCCGTGACCGCTTCATGGGCAGGCGTTGCGCCGAGCGAGACGGTGATGCGCAACGGCACTTCGAAGGTGACGCTGCCGCCCGGCGAAACGACGACGCCTGCCGATGAAGGCGTCTGGGTGGCGACGCCCGGGATCTGCTTGACGCCGCCGACTTCAACCAGGTTTACGCCCTCGGCCGGCGATCCACTGTCCGCCTTGGTCCACCATGCGCCCCAACCGTTGGGGCCGCCGCTGGCGGCGCCGGCGAAATTGAGGCCGAGGTCGACGACACGCTGGTCCTTGGCGAGCGCGCCGGTGGGCACGGCGTAGTTGCGCTCGAGATAGCGGCCGGCGAAATGCAGCGCCACGACCTCGCCGGTGGCGAGGTTGATCATGGCGGTGCCGGAGTTGCCGCCAGTGGTCGAGCAATCATGTGTCGCCGCGCTGACGATCTTACCGAAACTCTCCGTATCGAAGCCGCCCTGCAGCATGCCCGGTTGCAGGCGCTTGACCTGGAAACGATTGCGCATGAGCTCGTTCTGGACATCGACCGCGTTGCGATTGTCGAACGCGGGATAGCCGATGGCGACGACTTCCTGGCGCAGCATATCGCGCGCGTCGGCGACCGCGAGCGACAGCGGCGTGATGTTGTCGGGCAGGCCTTCGACTTCGAGGATCGCCATGTCCCAATAGGGATGGATCATCCGGACATTGCGGATATTGAAGACGTTTCCTGCCGCCGAATCGCGCTTGAAGTCGATGCCGGCGGCGCGGCCGTTGATGAATTGCAGATTGCGGTCGCCAAGGCCGTCCGCAAATATCTGCGCCACATGACGGTTGGTCATCAGCAGGTTGCGGCCGACGACGAAGCCCGTGCCGCCGTAAGGGATATTGGTGTTCCACAACAGTTCGATACGCCCGATCGCCGGCAGGGCGGCTTCGATGCGCTGCTTCAATGCGGCCTCGCTGGTAAGCTTCGTCCACAGCGAATGGCCAGGTGTCGGAGCGCCGTCGAAAGTCAGCGTCGTAAAGGTGCCATCCTTGATGTCATAGACCGGCCGCAACTCCGGGATGATTATGGCTTCCAGATCGGAAAGCTGCTCGGGCGCGACTTCGGCGCCCCGCGCGAGGCTCTCCATGCCAGCGCGCGCCGATTCAAACGCCGCCTCCGTCTTGCCGGCTTCCGCAGGCGCAAGGGATTCCAGGCCGCCGCCTGCCATCGTCTCCATGTTGCCGAGGACCGATTCAGTCCCCTCGCCCCCGGTAACGAGATCGAGATATTGACGGATTCGCTGCTCTCTGCTGACCGGCATAGTCGCCCCCCAAAGGTTCTGTCGAAGTAAAGAAGTGTATTGCCCCATTTTAGACTGGTGCAATTCTGACTGGCAGGCGAGGAAACAAATCAACTCGCGTCGAAGATGACCGAAGCGCAACGTCGGCATGTCTCTTTGCCGCAGTCGCTCGCGCGGTGTATGACGCTCGCATTATTTCAGCGATGCCGTATGTGATCTCCGTCACAGACGCTCACGCTGTTTGCGCCCAGCTATCGCAACAGGCGGAAAGGCCATTGCGGCCGCTCGGTTTTACAGAAATTTTATCACCTAACCATTTTAATCAGTTGGCGCCTGCACGCGCGGCTCCTCCCGCCGCGCGTGCAGACGGCTTTCCGCCCGGCACGAGCCAGGCACTGGGCGCGACCACTGCGCCACGCCTTTAGAAGGCGTAATCGCAAGGGATGAACGCCGGCCTTTGACGCGGTGCACTCTTGCCTTAGACTTCGGCCCTTAAACTTCGCCGATTGCGGCAATTGGGAATTTGGAACATGGCTTTTGGCGGCCCCAACGACAGAAACGATCTGCCGCGCCTGGCACGCATCGATCCAAAGCTGTTCGATATCCTGTTCAGCGGCTGCAAGGTCGAGCGCTACGCCGCCGGCCAGCATCTGTTCGTTCAGGAAGATGCCGCCGACCGGATCTACGGGGTCATGAGCGGCACGGTGGAAATCTCGATCTATTCGCCCGGCGGGCAGAAGCTGGTGGCCAATATCGAGCTGTCGCGCAGCCTCGTCGGCGAGATCGGCGCGCTTGACGGGCGGCCACGCACCGCCACCGCCATCTGCCTGACCGCTTGCGAGCTGGTTTCGCTCAGCAGGACACAACTATTTGATCGCATTGAGAAAAATCCACCGCTGGCACGCGCGATGATCGAACTTCTGTGCGCCCGGCTGCGCTGGGTCAGCGGCGAACTCGGCGACCAGGCCTTCTTCGGCATCGAGGCGAGGCTCGCCAAACGCCTGGTCTTCCTGGCCAAGGTGATGGCCGACAGCGCCGGCTGGATTCCGATCTCGCAATCGGAACTCGGAGAGTTCCTCGGCGCCACGCGCGAGTCCGTCAACAAGACGCTCAACGACTGGCGCAACCGCTCGTTCATTGCCATCAAACGCGGCGGCCTGCGCATCACCGACACCGGGGCGCTGCGCCATATCGCCGAATCGCAGGACGACGACTGACGCCGATCCCGAATCAGCCCCGGCCAAGACTCAGAGCCGCGAAATCAGGTAGCGCAGCGCCGAGCGGCTGGGCATGAAGAAATATCCACCCCCCTTGGTGGTGACGAATTGCGGCATGTCACGGAGCGTCGTGACCTTTTCCCATGACGGAATGGTGAACCTGCCATCGCCGCCGCGCGAACCAATCGTCGGGTCCTTTTCAGCGACGAGGCCCTGGAACGTGGCCGACGAAACCCAGGTCTGCTGAATGAATTCGTACTGGCGCTCTATGTCGGCGTTGAGGCACATGAACAGCAGCCCCTTTTCGACCTTGCCATTCTTGCCGTCCTGCTTCTGATAGGTGCGGCCGACCCGCAGGATACGATGGCGCTTGCCGATATTGATCTGCGTATCGCGGTCCTCACCCAGCGAGTCGCGTGGGTTGGAACGGCGAATGTGGGCACCAAGCGGGCAGCGATGGCCTTGCGGATCCTCGGCGCCAGCGGCGAAGTTGTTGTCGATGACGCGTCCCGGATGATCGGGGTTGCGCACCAGCGAGCTACCGTTCTGCCAGCGGCCGAGCATCTTGGCGGCAATCCAGTCTTGCGTGATGGCTTGGTTGCCGAGTTGGCTCGCGACCAAGGCTGCAGCCTTTTTGCAGTAGTTGTTGAAGACGTCGACGTGCTGCTCGAACTGGCGAATAACCAGGAATGAACCGTTGCGCCCGAAATCGCGCGGCGGTGGCGGCAGGCCCGGAATCAGCCGGCTACGGCGCACCTGCGAAAGGATTCCAGTCCGATCGCGTGATGCGCTTACCGAGGGCGAGGCTGGATAGAACCCATGCTCATCACGATAGCCGAACAGGAACTCGCCGGGCGCGACCAGATGCATGGGCGCGGCGCCCCTGCTGGCGCGGGTCGTGCCCCGGACAATCGGCTGCGAAATCCCGTCCGCGAAACCGAAATGCTCGTAGGCTGGCCCACGTTCCGACCGATCGTCACGCTTTGCCCCGTCGGACGATTTCGTCTTCGTGTCGGTCGGACCCCGGTTTACGGCGAGCGGCAGTTCGGCAACGACCTTCATGCCTGCACCGGTCGTCTTTCGTCTCACGGTGGCAATCTCGGTCTTCAACCGTCCCGGGTCTTCAGCATAGCAGACGATGACCAGGTCCACAGGGTTCTCCAGCGACCCCCACTCCCATTCGTCCGGGCCGTCGCGGCCTCGGTCGTCCAGTATGCGCCCACGCTCGGGGTTGCCCATGCCATGGCGAAAGGCGATCGGAAATGTTTCCAGTGGATCGCCCTCCACACCCTCGTCGAGCCCAAACTGCCGCAGGCCACCGGGACCAAAGGCGACTATCATAGCGCGCCCGGCGGGCCTGCCTTCGCCGAAACTCGTCTGCTCGACAACGAAATCGAGCCAGGCTCTGCGCTTGGGCGCCGGCAACTTGTCCGGCACCCGGATCGCAAGCATATGCGAATAAGCGAGCGGGCCGAGCGGGCCGAAGAAGATGGACTGGATCTCGCCGGTTTCCAGCTGCTGTTCGAGAGGCGCCGGAAAGGCAGAGCTGATATTGGCCAGCAGCGAAGTGGTCTTTTGAACGGTGGTTGTTTCGCTCGCCGGGCGCCGTAGCGAACCGAACAAGCTCAGCCAGTCGCGCGCCTCGTTGCCGACGGCGGAAGCAATGCCGCGCCTGACCCGGGAATTGATCCGGATGCGCTCTGTGTTGATTTGCGGATAGGCGGAGTACCAGAACAGGGTCGGCACCTGCTGGCGCCGCGCCCAGCGCTTGAAACGATCGCCGTCGCGCGCGCCGTCCAGGAACAGCCATCGTGTGCGTGGATAGCCCACGGTGTTGCTCCACACGCCGGTCAGGCCAGCGGACGCCTTGGCGATGAAGTCCTCAAGATAGCTTTCCCAGCTGCCGCCGTAGTTGGAGAAGAACATCAATCGGTTGGAGCCGGGCAGCAGTATCCAGCGGGCGAAATGGATGGTGTTGATGGTGTTGAGGAAGCCTGGCTTGAATACCTTCTGGGCAGCTATCGAGATCAGGTAGAAAGAAAACCTGAGCGCCAGCCGCCGCAGAATGCCGGCCTTCATCGTCGAAATCGCAGTCAGATGGTTTTGTGCCGCGTGGCCCTCCTTGACGAGTATCGCGTTCAATTCAGATATGCCGATCGATGTGCTTTCCGGCCGATCCCTGTCCTCGCGGCGTCGCAGCGCCAGCAAGCACGAAAACGCCAGCAGCGCCGCTGCCACCAACACTCCAAGTCCCGACAACAGAAGTGAGGTGATTGCTACCGCTATGGCGGTGAAGGAGATTTCCTGGGAACTGATGTCGATAGATCTGCCGAACACCACACTGTAGGTCATGTACCAGCAAGCAGCCCAGATGATCGCCACCGTGACGAAGACCGGTGGTACCAGCAACGTCGTCATCAGGGCACGGCCCCAATGACCCGGCGGCTTTTCGAGCAGGCTTTCGGCCGGCTCGAACGCCCAGGCAAACGTCCCTAATGACTGGACACGCTGGCGAACTTCAGCGAGCACGGCAGGAGCGTTGCCGGCCCCTTTGCGTGGCCGCTCGACGATGTCGCGCACGGCTTCGAAAAGCTGCTGCTCGGCCTTGATACGCTGGACCGAGTGCCCCGGCGTGCCCGAAAACACCAGTCCGGCATTGCTGCCGAAGGACGGCGATATGTCGACATTGTGCTTGCGCAGGAAATCGTTCAATGCGCCGCCATCGCGCAGATCGCAGACATCCTTGAAGATCGGCCGCAGCCGGTGCCCGATGGCGTGCGTGACCGCATCGATGACATCGTCGATGCTGCCGTCACCGGAAATCTCGAGAACCAGAGCTCCTTTTTCCTGACCGGAATCAGCGCCGATCTCGCCGGTGCCGACCACGGTCAGGCTGGTGAAGTGGACGGTGCCGGCAATGTCGAGCGCGGTGCGGATCTCTTCGACGGCCGGGTTGCCGAGGCTGGCAACCTTGTCGCGGACAGCATCCAGCGACGCGGACCGGGTGACCGGGCAGACCACCGTCACCATAGACTGCGTTACGGTGCGGCAGAGTTCTGCCCGTTCGAAATCGACCTTGAGGGTTTCGGGATAGGCGCCGATGCGGGTCATGCGCCCGGCCTTGCCGGGCATGCGGCGCACGCCCTGCTTCTGGAACAGGGCGCGCAGGCTTTCGCCGATCTGGATCCTGGCGATCTCGGCGCCGATGCACTGATGAATGCCGTGGCCGAACACCATGTAGTCGCGATGCGGGCGCGATGTGTCGAACTGGTCCGGGTTCTGCACGGCGTCGGCATCGAACATCGCCGACAGCGTCGCCGGCATCACCACCGTGCCGGCCTTCACCAGGCGCTCGCGGCGCGTACCCTTGCCGATGATCGCGTCGCGGGCCGTGTAGCGCCAGGGGCCGACCCAGATCGGCTTGAAGCGCATGGCTTCAAGGACGGCCCTGTCGAGCTTGGCGGTATCGTTTTCGGCCAATGCGGCATCGATAGCCTGCCGTGCGTCGGGCCGCGACAGGATCACGTCGAGGCAATTGCCGGCGGCCAACACATTGGTCGGGACGAAGCCGGCGATCATGCCCAGCATGATCGAATTGAGGTCGTCCCGCGACAGGCGGCCCTGATCCATCTGGACAACCAGCCTCGCCAGCGGTTGCTCGGCCTTCAAGCCCCGGTCCCTGGCCGACTGGATGGAGCGATCGATGACTTTGAGAAGACGGTCGCCCGCCACCACTGCGAGTTCGCGCATGACGGGGCTCGCCGTCGGGTCCGAAAAGAACAGCGCACTCAGCGCGATCGCCCAGTCGGCGAATTCGGATTCATCGTCGATCTCGACGCCGAAATAATCTCGACAGATGTGCACCGGGACGATCTTCATCAACCTGGAGATCGCATCGAAGCCGGGGCTAGCGCGCATCATGATCTCTTGCGAATGACGCGCCGCGATCGGCCTGACGGCGGCTTCGACCTCGGCCGGCGGGAATGCACTCAGCACCGACGATTTCATGCGCCGGTAGTCGGCGCCGTCCTGCATGCCGAGGATGAAGTTGGATCCCCGGGCAAGCTCGGTCATTTCCGGGCCGTATGGGGTCTGGAATTCGTCGCCGCGCTCCAATATGTCGCGGACATCGGCGTTCTTGGTGACCACGAGAACACCGAAGAGCTTGCCGGTCGGCCGGAAACGCCGCAACAAGGAAAGCGCCCAGCGGGGGTCTTCGGCCAGAGACCCGACGATGCGCGCAATCAGCCCTGTCTTCCGGATCCGGCCGAGATCGAAGGGCGGCATTTCCGACAGCGGGCGCTGGTTTTTCTGGGCCGCGCGAATAGCGTCGAAATACTTCAGTTCGGTCATGCGCGTTCAAGCCCCCCGGCTATCCACGTTATTGCGATGCCGGCCGTTCAACGCCTAGGTTTGCATCGGTTGCACGTATGTGAATCTTTTCACAGTTGGTCCATGTTCCAGCCAGCATTGACGCCATGTTCATTTGGCCAGTCGGAAATTGGCGACGAGGATCTCGTTCGCGGCCTTGTCGGTGAACGGTATCCAGCGCACACGCTGTTCTGAAAAATCGGGATGCCGGGTGGTGAAAATGGTCATCTCGCGCCGCGCCTGTTCCGGCCGGCCGCTTCGCATCAGCGCGCCGATCTTCAGGAACCTGGAATAGAAATAGCCGGGAGACAGGTTGAGCGAGCGGTCAGCGGCAGCGATCGCCGCCGGCCAGTTCTCGACCAAACAATAGGCCGCCGTCAGTTCCCCCAGATTGTGGAAGCGGTAGAGGTCGAACGGGCTCAATCGCTCGGTATCGAGAAAGAACGGTATCGCGGTCGCGGCATTGCCGAGCAGCAGCTGGGCGCTGCCCATGGCCGAGCGCGCGAAGGCAAAGCTCGGATTGATGTGGATCGCTTCCTCGAGATGGTCGACGGCCGACCGCGGTTCGCCGCGCATGATGTCGACGGCGCCGAGATGGGCGTGCGGGCGCGCATCCAGGCTGTCCACCAGCAACGCCTTGCGGGCAAACTGCTCGACCTTGTTCAAATCGTCGCTGTCGCCGAAACGCAGCCATGCCCGCCAGAAATACCACCACGCCAGTTCGTTGAGCACGGCGCTCGAGTTGGCGTCCTCGCGGTAGGCCTTCTGGAAGAACTCGAGTGCGGTTTCGGTGTCGCCGCGGGTGCGCCGGTTCATGTGCCAGCGGCCCCGTCGCACCAGTTGCCAGGTCTCCAGGCTTTCCCAGGGAACCTGGAAGGTGCGTGCCTGTTCCGCCCGGTCGACCTCCTTGTCGAGGATCGAAACGATCTCAGCGCCGATCTGGTCGCGCAGGTTGAAGATGTCGACCAGATCGCGATCGAAGCGCTGCGACCACACCAGCCGCCCGTTGGACGCGTCGGCCAGCGAGGTGTTGAGGCGGATCTGGCCACCATTGCGCATCAGCGTGCCGCTGACGATGTAGCGCGCGCCGAGCGCGTTGCCGATCACCCGAGTGCCCAGCGTGTCGTCGCGGAACTGGAAGCTGGAGCCCTTGGCGATGACCGAGAGCCATCTGGTGTTGGAAAGACCATAGATGATGTCCTCGGCGATGCCGTCGGCCATGTAGCCGATGTCATGCTCGCCGCCATCGGCGTGGAAGGGCAGGACGGCGATCGCCGGCGGCCCCTTGGACGACAGCTTCTGCTGCGCATTGGCCTGGGGAATGGCGGCGAAAGACGCCGCCGGCGAGGATCCGTTGCCACTGCGGCCGGCGATCAGAACGCGCACCGGCAAGGCGATGTTCTTCAGCATGAATTCGCCGAGATCGGTGAATTCGGCCGCCGTCTTGTCCTTCACATGGTGCCAGGTCGTCTCCGAAACGGCGAGACCGTCGCCCGGCGCGAATTCCTGGATTCTCGCGGCGATGTTGACGTCGTCGCCGTAGAGGCGTCCACCACGCACGATGACGTCGCCGGTGTTGATGCCGGCCCGAAACGGCATGCGCATGTCGTCGGCAAGCTCGGCGTTGAGGGCGACGATGCGGCCCTGGAAATCAAAGGCCGCGCGCAACGCCTCGATCGGATTGCCGAACTCGGCCATGATGCTGTCGCCGGCGTCGCCGAACGTGCGGCCGCCAAATGTGCCACAGCTGTCGGCGATGATGTCGCGCCGTTCCTCGAATGCCGCGACAGCAGACTCGTCGTCGATGCCCATCAGCCGGGAGAACCCGACGGCATCGATAGAAATGATTGTCGCCAGCTGACGGGTGTAGTTCCGTACAGCCATGTTCGAGCCCCCGCTCCCTTTCTGGTTCTGGTCCAGCACAGGCGACGACCCGTTCCTGAAACACTTCGCCGCGCGCTGAGAGATGAAGATTCCGGCGGGGTTGGCGCGCCATGCCACCCCGCCAGGACCAGAAGTCTAGCAGGGTCTTGGGCAAAGCTCTACCACCATCGGGTTGTCCAGCGCGGGCCGTGGCAGCACTCATGGTTGGCCGGCGGTTGGCGCAAATATTGGCGTGCCGTAGCTCTGAGCGCGGCGATCCAGGGCTTCACGGAACCTGCGCGACGTCAGCACTCGGAACAAACTGTGCTGCCTGCGAGTTTCCGGTGCGGTTCATACCAACGTGAAATGAGGGTAATCATGCGAAATCTTGTTCTGGCGACCGGCGTCGTCGTTCTTCTGGCCGGCTCGACGGCCTTTGCCGCGGATGACAGCCCACTGCCGCCGACGAATGCCCAGAAACTGTCGGCAATCATCGCCAAGGTCGAGCAGCGCGACGGCTTTCGCTATGTGAAGGAGGTCGACTGGGACAAGGACGGGTACACCGTCACCTATTACACCGCCGACAAGGCGAAAGTCGAAATCACCTTCGATCCCGTAACAGCCGAACCGAAATAGCGCTGATACCGCACCGCTTCGGCAATTCCGTCCGCCGCGTTTTTTGCCTACGATGGTGGCAGTTGTCGGACAACGGGGCGACCATGCTTTCTTCCAATCGAATTGCCAACTCGCTTGCGCTTGTCGTTGCACTGGCTGGCGCGGCGGTCTGCCTTGGTCCAGCGCGTGCCGACGGGCCATCCTTCGACTGCCGCAAAGCCAGCCTGCCGGTGGAAAAGGCGATCTGTGCCGACCCGCAACTGTCGGCAATTGATGCCTTGGTCGCCAAGGCCTTTACGGGTTTCGAGCCAGCCTTTGGCCGCGACAAGCGCAAGATCGCCCGTGCGCTCATCACTGACAGGAACGCCTGCGGGCAGGATGCCGCCTGCATCGTCAGCGCCCAGAACAATGCGCTGCAGACCTACGGCAATGCGCCGTCCTGGGTGCAGGATTACAACATCGCCCTGATCGGCAAGAAGGCGCTCGACACCGCAGCCCGCCATCCAGGCAGCCCCGACCAGCCCCTGCCCTCGTCGATCGGGCAATGCGCCTTCACCCACATCACGGCGCTGACTACGCGGCTTGGCGACGACCCGCTGGAAACGGCCAGTCCTGAAGCCGGCAGTGTGACGCGGTTCAGCAATGGCGGCGCCGGGGTTTCCTACGAGCGGGAGCCTGGCCTTGCCAGTTCGAAAGCCGGCGATCCTGTCGTCATGTGCCTGATATCGATCCCGAGGGATTGTCCGCAGGGCGACGAGCGCGGGCGGGTCTATTACGGCGTCGACCTCACGATAAAAGGCACATGGGTTTTGCCGGATTCGCAACATCTATGCGGCGGCGCCTGAAGATTTGCCGCAAAGCACTGCTGGATGCACTCTTGCGCCGATCCGCCTTTGATGGCTGAGTGCGCGTAACAGTTGCAGGGCACGGGGGTGGATGGCCATGGTTAAGCATGTTTTGAAGCGCATCCTGATGATGCTTGCCGGCTATTTCGTTTCGGTGCTGATCGGATTGTTCGCGGTCGTGGCGATATATTGCGCACTCGCCGTATTGCCCAACGCGCCGGACTATTTCGGCGCCATGCAATTTTCGCCCATTGTCGTGCTGCTGTGGCCGCCGCTCGGCATGGTCGTCTATTTCTTGACGATCGTGCTGACCGGCCTGCAGACGCTGATCTTCGCGCTGCTCGCCGAATTCTTTGCCCTGCGCAATTTCCTGGTGCACATGCTGTTTGGCGCCGCTGCCGCTGCAGCCGGCTTTTTCCTGGTCTGGCCGGCCGCGGAAGAGGATGCCGGACGCTGGGCCGATATCGGCATCATCGCCGCCGCCGGCCTCGTAGCCGGTCTGGTCTATTGGCTGATCGCGGGCCGCGACGCCGGCTTCCGGCGTCCGCTCATCCAGCGCTGATCGCAGGAAACGGGCGACCGTCCATCGGCCAAAAATCTAATAAAACCAGAGAGACAAAGTGAGTTCCTCGTTCGTTGAACGAGGAACTCCGCTGGTTTCAGCTCGTCGGCGAGCGCACCGCTTCAGTCGCTTCCAGCGCCTGCATCAGCCGCGTGTCGCGGTCGTAGACATCGTTGAAATATTCGACTTTGCCGGACAGGTCCGGCCAGGCAGTGAAGTAGGAGACATAGACGGGAATCGTGCGTGTCACGTCTTCGCTGGCATGGCCGTGCTTGAGCTTTTCGGCGATGTCGTCGACCGAGACGCCGAGCACCGCCGCCGCCATCCCACGTGGATCCTGAAGGCGAATACAGCCATGGCTGAGCGCCCGCATATCGCGCTGGAAGAAGGATTTTTGCGGCGTGTCGTGCATGTAGATGGCGTGCTTGTTGGGGAACAGGATCTTCAGTTCGCCCAGCGCATTGGCTTCGCTCGGCTGCTGGCGCACGCTGTAGGGAATGTTGGCGCCGTAGGCGCCCCAATTGACCGAGGAAGAGGGAACCCGCCTGCCGCGCGAGTCGGTCACCTCGTAGCCGGCACGGTCGAGATAGCCCGGATCGCCACGCAGCCTTGGCAGCATCTCGTTGACGATGATCGACTGCGGCACGCCCCAATAGGGATGGAAATCGACCTGCTTGATCTCCTTGAAGAAGAAGGCGGTCTGGTTGGTGGTCCGGCCGATGACGACGCGGGTCTTCAGCTTCTCCTCGCCATTGTCGATATAGCTGGCGGTGAAGGCGGGCTGGTTGATGAAGACCCGCGGGCTGCCGAGATCGGACGGCATCCAGCGCAATTCTTCCAGCGCGACCTGCACCTTCTGCAGCCTGTCTGCCTTGGATGCGCCGGCGAGCGAGGCGACGGTGCGCGGGCCGATGACCCCATCGCCCTTCATGCCGGCCTTCACCTGCACGGCCTTGATGATCGGAACCAGTTCGGGAACATAGACATCGCTGGTGCCGAGACGAGACAGGATCTCGCCATAGGCGCCGCCCATCTCGTCGTCGAGATTGCGCGCGATCAGCGTCAGCAGCTTCGGCAGTTCGGCGCTGGTCTCGCCGGGCTTCAGCAACAGCTTGGGATCGACGACGATTTCGTTTTCGGCGCTCGCCTGCAGCGATTCAAGTTCGACGCGCAGCGCCTGATATTCCGCGTTCTGCGGGTGCCGCGATTCGAGGTAGGTGCGCACTTCCTGGGTGTGAGCCAGCGTCTTGAGCGCGCCTTCCATGTCGACCGGCTTCGGCGGAAATTCATAGTAGCCGGTGATGCGATTGGGATCGACGCGCCCGCTCTGGGCGTCACGGGCATAGCGCAGCACGCGCGCCGACAGCGCCATCTCGAAGCGGACGAGTTCCTTCAGATGGACGTTGGCATCGACTGCCGATGCGTTGGCTGCCGGCACTTCGACCGTGTAGTCGGCCGACGTGAGACCATAGCTTGCGGCTTCGCCAAGCACCCGCACCGCATCCTGGGCGCGGGCATTGGGATTGCCCTCGTTCACCCAGATGAAATCAGGATTGGCAGAGTAATAGGCAATCAATGCCTTGGCGATATCGGGCTCGGCATAGAGTTCATAGTCACTAAGGCCTGCAGCGGCTTCGCGGAAGGCAGTGCTGGTCGCCGACGGCACAAAGGCGGCGTCTTCAGCTGTTGCCACCTGGGGAGGTGCTGCCACCAATGCGGCAAAGTCGACGCGCACCAGCCGGTCGGCCTTGTAGGTGTAGTAGGACGGGCTGCTGATCCTGGTGCCGCCGCCGCCCGATACGGCGGGCTTCGGCTTGCGCTTTGGCGGCGGCGGGAATTCGCCTTGCGGCCTGTGCTTGACGCCACCGCCGAACAGCATGTCGAACAGGCCTTGCGCGCTTGCCTGCGGCACACCGAAGGCCAGTGCTGCCGCCACTGCAAGCGGCATCACGGTGGCTTTATTTCCGAGGAATTTCATTAATCACCCGCTCCGGCTGCAAGCCGGCTCCCGTTCCGCGCCGCTAGACGATCTTGCCAACCGCATGGCGGATGTAAGGCGCTACTATACCGATTCATACCGATTTCGTTAAGCTTCCATAAATTTCCGCGGGCCTGTTGCAGAACGGTTTCACAACATCGTGACGTCTGGAGCGGCGTTGCCGCTCCAGACCGTCAAAGCGGCTGCTGCTTCAGGCG
Organism: Mesorhizobium sp. M0761; assembly: GCF_040320205.1. NCBI lineage: Bacteria > Pseudomonadati > Pseudomonadota > Alphaproteobacteria > Hyphomicrobiales > Phyllobacteriaceae > Mesorhizobium > Mesorhizobium sp. M0761. Next base: position 109,393 of record NZ_JAMYPF010000008.1, on the reverse strand, counting down.
TTGGCGCCACCGTCGATGGTGAGCGCGGCGCCGGTGACGAAGCGCCCTTCCGGACCGGCGAGCCAGGCAACCATGCCGGCGATCTCGTCAGCCTTGCCGAAGCGGGGCGTCGCCATCTTCCGCCGCTGGTGTTCGGCATGCGGGCCTTCGGCCGGGTTCATGTCGGTGTCGGTCGAACCGGGATGAACGACGTTGGCGGTGATGCCGCGCGGACCGAGGTCTCGCGCCAGCGCCTTGGTCAGGCCGACCAGCGCAGCCTTGCTGGTCGAATAGGCGCTGAGGCTGGTGTCGGTGACGCGCTCGGCCAGATTGCTGCCGATCGAAATGATGCGGCCGCCCTCGCCCATGTGAGCCGCTGCCGCCTTCGAGGCCACGAACGGCGCTCTCAGATTGACCTCAATGGTCTCGTCAAAGTCGGCCAGCGACATCTGTTCGATGGGCGCCGCGCGCCAGATGCCGGCGCTGTTGACCAGGATGTCGAGCCGGCCGAAGGCATTCACCGCCTCGGTGACCGAGCCTTCGATGGCGGCGGCGTCGCGATTGTCGGCTTGGATGGCGATCGCGCGACCACCTGCCGCTATAATCTCGGCGACGACAGCTTGGGCCGGCGCCGAGCTGTTGACGTAGGTGATGGCAACGTCGGCGCCATCGGCCGCAAGCCGTTTTGCTATCGCAGCACCTATGCCGCGGCTGCCGCCGGTGACCAGTGCTGCCTTGCCGTTCAATCCGTTCGCTGACATGTCATTTCTCCGTTATGTAACGATCGATACATAAATATCTGGCAACCTTGCCTGGCGACGTCAAGTGAATTATGTATCGATCAACACAGAAAAGATCGTCATGCCGGAAAGAGGCCGTCCCCGCACCTTCGATCGAACCGCCGCCTTGCGGCAGGCGATGGAGCTGTTCTGGGCCAAAGGCTATGAGGGCACCTCGATCGCCGACCTGACCGCGGCGATGGGGATCAGCTCGCCCAGCCTCTATGCCGCCTTCGGCAGCAAGGAGGCGCTGTTTCTGGAAGCGACCGAGTATTACACCCGCAACGAAGGCACCGAGATCTGGAGCGCGCTGGACGAAGCGCCGACGGCATGCCAGGCGATCGAGAATTTCCTGCGCCAGACGGCAAAAGCGTACTCTCAGGACGACCGCCCGCAGGGCTGTCTCATCGCGCTGGGCGCACTGCACCAGGATTCAAGCAGCGGCGCGATCTGCGATGATTTGCGCCGCCGCCGCGCCGAAAACCACACCCTCTTGCTGAGGCGGCTGGAACGCGGTGTGGCGGAAGGCGAATTGCCGGCGGGCTTCGACAGCAACGCGGCGGCGACCTTCTATGCGACGGTCCAGCACGGCATGTCGATCCAGGCCCGCGACGGCGCCTCGTGCGAAGCGCTGATGGCCACAGTGGCCGGAGCGATGGCGGCGTGGCAGGGGCTGGTCGGAACAGCGTGACAAAGCGCGGAGCTTGTGCTGGAAATCCAGTCGGCGGCGAAATGCGCCGGGAGGGATCATCCGTGAAAAAAGGGTATCGCGAGTTGCTCGACGAGGCCAATGCCGAGATCGAGGTGGTCTCGCCCGAGGAAGCGGCCGGGCTGCTCGACGACGAGGACACCATCTTCGTCGACCTGCGCGATCCACGCGAGATCGAGCGGGACGGCCAGATCCCCGGCGCCAAACATGTCACTCGCGGCATGCTGGAATTCTGGATCGATCCCGAAAGCCCTTACCACAAGCCGTTCTTTGCCTCGGGCAAAAGCTTCGTCTTCTTTTGCGCCGGCGGCTGGCGCTCGGCGCTGGCCACCAAGACGGCGCAGGATATGGGGCTGTCGCCGGTCAAGCACATCCTTGGCGGCTATACCGCCTGGAAGGCGGCCGGATTGCCCGTCGAGCCGGGCGGCAAGAAGAACGGTTAGCTCACCGCTCCGGCGTTGTCGGAGCCGACAATACACCCATTGGAATCAATGCAGTATCGGCTCGCGCTCGTTTTTGACAAAAGTCACAGCGCGTTCGACAACACCTTTGTCGGCGAGAATGCGACGGTGGCCGAGCCCATCGGCCCAGTGCAGCCGCACATGGCTGCCGGCGCCGGCATAACGTGTGGCATGATCGGCGGGGACTTCGCGGTCGTCCGGCGCGTGGATGACCAGCGTCGGCACCGGCGCCTCAGCCAACTGGCGGTCGCCGGTGAATTCATGCAGCGGCCGGCCCGACAGCCTATTCACCTGATCGGCCATGGAAACCTGCGAACGCGGACCGACATTGAGCATGCGGCTGAAGTCGGCGAAGATCGCCGGCAGGGAACTTGGCGCGGCGACCAGCACCAGCCGCTCGGCCGCGACGGGCTGGATACCCTTGATCGAACCGGCAATGGCATTGGCGGCGACGGCGCCACCGAAGGAATGGCCGACGATCGCCTTGAACGGACCGAACCATTCGCCGGCGACCCTGACCGCCTCGACCGCATTGACCATATTGAGATGACGGCCCAGCGACTGGCCATGGCCCGGCAGGTCGAGCGAGGCGACCCGGTAGCCCGCATCGCGAAAGCCTTCGATTAGCGCCCGCATATATTCCGTGCGCGAACGCCAGCCATGGACCACCAGCACCGTGCCGGCGGACGCCCTGCCCGGCTCGGGCCGGAATTCGTGCACCATGACGCAGCCGGCCTTGGTCGTCAGCCGATGATGGCGCGCCTCGGCCATGAAGCCGGCGGCGCGGTCGACCGCACGCCGCTCGCCGTCGCTGAGCGCCTTCACGCTCGGCGTGCGGCAGAACAGTTCGAAGGCCGCGCGCCCGCTCAGACGCGGCGCCACAAGCTCGGCCGCGCCGAACACGCCCCGGATGACCTTCAGTCCAAATGATGCCATAGTGGCGATCCATCCATTCCGTTCAAGCATGAACATAATAGTTCAAACATGAACATTAAACAAGAGCTGCCCTGGGACAACCCGCGCTTTCGCAACTGGGTCGCGGTGGCGCGCGCCTGCCATGTGCTGGAGCGTGCGCTGGCGGTAAAGCTGGCGCCGCTGGACCTCAAGCCGGCGCAGCTCGACGTGCTGATGAACCTCTATCGCCATCCCGGCATGTCGCAGCACGATCTCGCCCGCAAACTGCTGGTCGGCCGCTCCAACATCACCATGCTGTTGCCGCAGCTCGAGGCGCGCGGCCTGCTGCGCCGCGAAGGCGACGAGAAGGACAAGCGCGTGCTGCGGCTGACGCTTACCGATGCCGGCACGGAGCTCCTGATGAAAGCGCTGAAGGTGCATATGGCGCTGATCGAAAAGGCGATGAGCCAGTCGACAGCGGAACAGTGCGATATGATCGGCGAACAGATGCGCAAGATCTATGACGTGCTGAAGGATACCTGAGCCGTTCGATCCACGCGCCTCCCACCTCACCACATCGTCTTCTTCGCCCGCTCCGGCCATTCCTTGTCGTAAGTACCGGCATCGATATTCTTGCGGCTGGTGACTTCCAGGATTGTTCCGGGTGTCGGCAGCGATTCCGGGTCGACGTGCTTTGCCGGGTTCCACAGCTCCGAGCGAACGATGGCGCGGGCACACTGGAAATAGACCGAATCGACATCGACCACGGTGACCGAGCGCGCCGGCTTGCCTTCGACGGCGAAGGAGGCGCAAAGCGCGGCGTCGGTGGTGATGCGGGCGCGGCCGTTGACGCGCAGCGTCGTGCCCGAACCCGGCACAAGAAACAGCAGCCCGACGCGAGGATCGCGGATGATGTTCTTAAGCGAATCGGCGCGGTTGTTGCCGCGCCTGTCCGGCATCATCAGCGTCTTCGGGTCATGCATGCGCACAAAGCCGGCGAGATCGCCGCGCGGCGAGCAGTCCAGCCCTTCCGGCCCGCTCGTCGCCAAAGCGACAAAAGGCGAGGCTTCGATGAAGGCGGCATATTCGGGAATGACGTGGTCGAGTTCCTTGACCGTCGACGCTTCGCCGGGCAGGCCGTAGAGGGCTTCGAGCTGTTCGACCGTGGTGATGTCAGACATTTTCCCGTCTCCGAACCGTTGCCAGCGTCACCCCCAGTCAATGACGTTTTGCCGACAGTGCCGAACTAGCGGTCGCGGCTCAGTCCCTTCTCCTGGAGCTCGGCGACATAGGCATTCCAGCGCGCGTCCTTTTCGTGGCCAAGCGTGTGCAGGTAATTCCAGGTGAAGATGCCGGTGTCGTGAAAATCGTCGAAGGTGATGCGCACGGCGTAGTTGCCGACCGGCTCGATCTTCAGGATAGCAACGTTACGCTTGCCGGGAACCGTCACCCGCTGGTCCGGCGAATGGCCCTGCACCTCGGCCGAGGGTGAAGCGACGCGCAGCAATTCGGCCGGCAGTTCGAACGGGCGATGATCGGGAAAGGTGACGGACAGCAGTTTTCTGTCCTTCGAGACCCTGAGTTCCTTCGGCGCCGTCATTGTTCTGCATCCCGCATCAATCCGCCCTTCCCTACGCTGCTTCGCGCGAGCGGAAAAGGCCATTTGGACCCGGCCGACATCGGATGTCGGCCAGGGAATGTCACCAAAGATCGAGAGCGGCTATCTTGAATGGCGGGTTGGATCGTATCACATAGCCGTATATAACGGCACCACTCGCAGCATTGGAAACGCTTGAACGCATGGACATGATCGATCCCTTCGGTCGCACGATCAGCTACTTGCGCGTGTCGGTCACCGACCGCTGCGATTTCCGCTGCACCTATTGCATGGCCGAGGACATGGCGTTCCTGCCCAAGAAGGACCTGCTGTCGCTCGAGGAACTCGACCGGCTCTGCACCGTCTTCATCGAAAAGGGCGTGCGCAAACTGCGCCTCACCGGCGGCGAGCCGCTGGTGCGCAAGAACATCATGCATCTGGTGCGCCAGCTGTCGCGGCACCTGAAGAGCGGCGCGCTGGAAGAGTTGACGCTGACCACCAATGGCTCGCAGCTGTCGCGCTTTGCCGCCGAGCTTGCCGATTGCGGTGTCGAGCGCATCAATGTCTCGCTGGATACGCTCGATGCCGACAAGTTCCATGCCATCACCCGCTGGGGCCATCTCGGCAAGGTCATGCAAGGCATCGATGCCGCGCAGGCGGCGGGGCTGAAGGTGAAGCTCAACGCCGTTGCGCTGAAGGACTTCAACGACGTCGAGCTGCCGGAGATGATGCGCTGGGCGCATGGCCGCGGCATGGACTTGACCGTCATCGAAACCATGCCGATGGGCGAGATCGACGCCGACCGGACCGACCAGTATCTGCCGCTATCGCTGCTGCGCGCTTCGCTCGAGCGCCAGTTCACGCTGAGCGACATCCCCTACAAGACCGGCGGTCCGGCCCGCTACGTCCATGTCGCAGAGACCGGCGGCAGGCTGGGCTTCATCACGCCGATGACGCATAATTTCTGCGAAAGCTGCAACCGCGTGCGGCTGACGTGCACCGGCACGCTCTATATGTGCCTGGGTCAGGAGGATGCCGCCGACCTGCGCGCGCCGTTGCGTGCCTCAGAAGGCAACGAGCTGGTCGCTGCTGCCATCGACGAAGCGATCGGCCGCAAGCCGAAAGGCCATGATTTCATCATCGACCGCCGCACCAGCCGCCCGTCGGTGTCGAGACATATGAGCGTCACCGGCGGCTGATTTTCTCCGCGATTGGTGCAGAATGCTTCCGTTGGAAGCGAGGGGGATTTCCATGCAGCGTGTTTGCCAAACCGGGCTGTCAGCGCTGGTCGTGGCCCTATCATTGGCGACCACAGTGGCGCTCGCAAAGCCGTTCACCTACATCAATGCGCGCTATGGCACGGTGTGCACGTTCCCGAGCCAGATTTTCAGCAAGCCGATGCCTGAGTCCCTCAATGGCGACGGTCGAAAATGGCTTAGCCCCGATGGTGCGAGCTTGTCCTGTTACGGCGGATACAAGCTGACGGAAGATACGCCCGACAGTCTGGTTGAAAAGGAAAAAGCCGACCCTGACTCTGGGGAAAAGGTCACTTACAGCAAAACCGGTAAGAACTGGGCAGTGGTCTCAAGCACCAAAGGCGACAAGATCTTCTATACCCGAATCGTCTTCGAAAAAGAGGATGCAATCCATACAGTCTGGATCGAATATCCCGCCTCGCTCAAGGCCAAGTACGACCCACTGGTCGGCGCTATCGGCGACAGCCTGCATGGGGGCTGAGCAACACTGGGAATAAATCGCTCTCGACGCTGCAAACCCGATTTACCGCCATCGCGTTCCGCCCTAAATTTCGGCCTATAGCGGCTCGTCGCTCGGTTTGGGGGAATACGACATGCGCACATTCTTACTTTCTCTTGCAATGCTTGGGTTTGCCGCCGCGCCGGCAGCAGCACAGTCCATCGGTGGCAGCTACACCGTTGCGGGCACCAATTTCGACGGCTCGAAATATGGCGGCGAAGCCACCATCACGCTGACCAGCGAGACCACCTGCACCATCCATTGGGAGACGGGCGGATCATCGTCGGACGGCATCTGCATGCGCAACGACGATGCCTTCTCCGCCGGCTATGTCATGGGCAAGGAAATCGGTCTCGTCGTCTACAAGGTAGAGGATGACGGCTCGCTGCACGGCCTGTGGACCATCGCCGGCAAGAACGGCAGCGGCACCGAGGTGCTGACCCCGAAATGAGCCTGCTGGTCATCCGGCCAGCCCTCTTAGCGATTTTGTGGGCCACGGGTGAAAATCCGTGGCCTATTTCTTTGACGTTGCTGTCTTGCCGCCGGCTGCTACAGGCTTGAGCGGTTCACCGTTTCGCCGAAACGTCGAACCGCTTTATTCTTTGTTTTCACGCAATTCCGGACGGAAAACCGTTTCACACTTTTCCTGGAATTGCTCTTGCAAAACCGGTAACGCCCTTGCCTCTTTCCCCAAACATTCGCGGCGCGCTGTGCATGATGGTGGCCATGATCGGCTTCACCCTCAACGACGCCATCACCAAGTTCTCGTCGGAATCGATGAACATGGCGCAGGTCATGCTGGTGCGCGGCGCCTTTGCGTCGCTGCTCGTCGGCCTGCTCGCCTGGCAGCAAGGCGCGCTCGCGCGACCGAGGTCGATGCTGCAGCCGCTGGTGGCGCTTCGCGTGGTCGCCGAGGCCGGCGCCACCGTCGCCTTCCTTGTGGCATTAGCGCATCTGCCGATCGCCAATGTCTCGGCGGTGCTGCAGGCGCTGCCGCTGGCGGTGACGATGGGGGCGGCACTCGTATTCAACGAAGCGGTCGGCTGGCGGCGCTGGCTGGCGATCGCGGTCGGCTTCGGCGGCGTTCTGATCATCGTGCGGCCAGGCTTCGAAGGCTTCAGCGTCTATTCGCTGTACGCACTCGTCAGCGTCGCCTGTTGCGCAGTACGTGACCTCGCCACCAAGCGCATCCCGAGGGCTATCCCGACCTTGCTGGTGTCGACGGCAACGGCAATCGCCATGACCATCGTTGGCGCCGTGCTGCTGTCGCCGATGGGCGGCTGGACGCCAATGTCCGGCAAAGGCACGGCACTTTTGGCATTGGCGGCGGTGCTGGTGCTGATCGGCTACCAGTTCATCATCATGGCAATGCGGTCTGGCGACATCTCCTTCATTGCGCCATTCCGCTACACCGCCCTCTTTTGGTCGATGCTGCTTGGCCTCATCATCTTCGGCGATGTCCCCGACCTGCCGATGATCTTCGGCTCCGCCATCATCATCGGCTCCGGCCTCTACGCGCTCTATCGCGAGCGGGTCGCCGGCCGGCAAAAACCCGCAGCCGAAAGCGCTGGACCCGACATGGCGCCGGACGGCATATAGCTTGGCCATGAGCCAAGACATTGCAGGAATTATCCTGGCCGGAGGCCTGTCACTGCGCATGGGCGGCGGCGACAAGACTTTACTGGCGCTTGGCGGGCGTCCGCTTCTCGACCATGTCGTTGCCCGCCTGTCGCCGCAGGTCGGATCGCTGGCGCTCAGCGCCAATGGTGACCCGGCGCGCTTCGAGGCGGCCGGTCTTCCGGTTCTCGCCGATGCGGTGGAAGGCTATGCCGGACCGCTTGCCGGAATCCTCACCGGCCTCGAATGGGCGGCAGCGAACACCGCTTGCACGGCATTGGCGACGGCCCCCGGCGACACGCCGTTTCTGCCGGTGGATCTGGTGGCAAAGCTGGCCGCTGCCGCGACCAGTCGGCCGGGCTCGATGGCGGTTGCCAGTTCCGGCGGCAGGCGGCATCCGACCTTCGCGCTGTGGCCGCTCGGGCTGCGTGAGGCCTTGCGGCATTTCCTGATCGACGAGGACAACAGGCGCGTCTCCGCCTTCATCGAGCGGCACGACTGTGTCGAAGTGGAATTTCCGTTGCTGACCCACGGCAGTGACGAGATCGACCCGTTCTTCAACATCAACACACCGCACGACCTTGCGGTGGCCGAGCGTCTGTTGCAGAGCATCGGCCCATGAACATCTTCGGCATCACCGGCTGGAAGAATTCCGGCAAGACCACACTGACCGAGAAGCTGGTCACAGAGCTCGTCCGGCGCGGCTGGACAGTGTCGACGGTCAAACACGCCCATCATGAGTTCGACATCGACAAGCCTGGCGCCGACAGCTTTCGTCACCGCCAGGCGGGCGCCACCGAAGTCGCGGTGGTGTCGGGCAAACGCTGGGCGCTGATGCATGAACTGCGCGGTGAGGACGAGCCGACGCTGGAGACGGTCCTGTCGCGGTTGGCCCCGTGCGACATCGTGCTGGTCGAAGGCTACAAGCGCGAGGCGCACAAAAAGATCGAGACCCGGCGGCGGGAGGCCAAGGACCGCTCGCCGCTGTCGGCGAACGACGGACATATCGTGGCGATTGCCGCCGACTTCGCGGTTACCGGCGAAAGCCTGCCTGTGTTCGATCTCGACGACACGGGAGGGATAGCCGACTTCATCGAGCGCATGACCGGCCTCAAACCTTGAGGCCCCTGCCCTCGCCCGGGTCAGCCGCCCTCTTCAGCCGTTGCATTGTCTAAGCGCGTCGCGCCTGAACGGCCTCATGCGACGCGCTTCAGGTTGTTTTATTTATGCATGTCGTCGTCCCAAAACCGCTGCGCACTTTTGGGCGACATGCATTAACCCGGCGTCGGCATTGGCTGGACCCGCAAATCCCGCAAGCAACGGTTTTACAGTTGCTTTTCTCCCGAAAACAGTGGGAGTATCGCGCCAGCGGGCGGTCAAAAGCACCGCCCCACAGAGCCGTTCCGGAACGACGGCCGGGAGCCATAAAGAGAGGACTATCATGCGTATTGCACTGCGTATCGCGCTCGCCGCATCGGCTGCGCTGCTGACGCTCGGCGTCGCCCAGGCTCAGGAAACGACCCTGAGAATCGGCACCGAAGGCGCGTACCCCCCATTCAACAACCTGACCTCCGACGGCCAGCTCGTGGGCTTCGACATCGACATCGCCAAGGCGCTCTGCGACGAGATGAAGGTCAAGTGCACATTCGTCGCCCAGGATTGGGACGGCATCATTCCGGCCCTGCAGGCCGGCAAGTTCGACGCCATCGTCGCCTCGATGTCGATCACACCGGAGCGCGCCGAGAAGGTCGACTTCACCCACAAATACTACAACACGCCGTCGGCGATCGCGGTACCCAAGGATTCGACCCTCAAGGGCGTGACCAAGGAAGACCTGGCCGGCAAGACCATCGGCGTCGCAACCACCACGACGCATTTCAATTATGCCTCGAAAACCTATACGGACAGCACGGTCAAGGGCTATCCGAGCAGCCCCGAAGAGCAGGCCGATCTCGCCAATGGCCGTCTCGACGCGATCGAGGACGATATCGTCGTGTTGCAACAGTTCCTGGATTCGCCTGATGGCGCCTGCTGCAAGATTCTCGGCCAGCCTTCGCCGCAGCCGGTCGATATCTTTGGACCGGGCGCCGGCATCGCCGTGCGCAAGGGCGAGACGGATCTGGTCAACAAGTTGAACAGCGCCATCGACGCAATCCGCGCCAACGGAAAGTACAAGGAAATCAACGACAAGTACTTCAAGTTCGACGTCTTCGGCGCCGAGTCCTGATCGTCTGAAACAAGGCGGCAGGGGAAGTTTCCTGCTGCCGCCTTGGCCTGACAGAAGTGGAGACAAGACCCGTCAATGCCAAGCCAGAACATATGGATACTTCTCACTTGGGGACCCGATGGCTGGATTGACGATATTGCCTATGGCGCACTGGTCACCATTGCGCTCGCGCTGGCGACACTGCCGATCGGCCTGACGATCGGCTTTTTCGTCGCCTGGGCAAAACAATCCGAAGAGCCGTCGCTTCGCGTGGCTGCCAACATCTACACCACGGTGTTTCGCGGACTGCCGGAACTAGTGACGCTTTTCCTGTTCTTCTTCGGCATGCCGATCCTCTTGCAGTATGTCATCCGTCTGTTCAGGCCGGAAGCGACGGTCGATGTCGACAGCTTCCTCGCCGGCATGATCGTGCTGTCGCTGATCTTTTCGTCGTATTCCAGCGAAGTCTTCCTGTCGGCCTTTCGCGCCATTCCGAAGGGCCAGTATGAGGGCGGCTATGCGATCGGGCTGTCGAAATGGCAGACGATGCGCAAGGTGATCCTGCCGCAGCTGCTGCGCATCGCCTTCCCCGGCCTTGAGAATTGCTGGCTGAGCCTGCTCAAGGACACGGCCCTGGTGTCGGTCGTCAACCTGGCTGAAACCTTGCGCAACGCCGGCGTGGCGGCCCGTGTCACCAAACATTCCTTCCTGTTCTACAGCGTCGCGGCGATGGTGTTCCTTATCCTTGCCATCCTGTCGTCGATCGCCACCGGCTTCATCCTGCGTTCGCTCGGGAGGAGGGAGGCACGATGAGCGTCGTGACGCGCGCCGCCGTCGACATCGAGAAGCCACCACCACGGGCGCGAGGCTGGCCGCGGGCCCGTATCGTCGGCTACGCGCTGGTCGGCTTCTGGATCCTGTTCGGCATCGGCATCGCCGTCTATCTGGTTTACGCCTGGAATGGCGAATTCTTCGCCAGATACGCGCCTGCCTATCTGCAGGGCTTGGGAACCACGCTTGCGCTGGTGGCCATCTCGATGGTGCTCGGTGCGCTCTTTTCGCTGCCTGTCACCTATGCCCGCATGTCGAAGAACCGCTATTTGTCCGTCCTGGCTTATTGCTATGTCTATTTCTTCCGCGGCACGCCGCTGCTGGTCCAGGTCTATCTCGTCTATTACGGCCTGGGCTCATTCCGGGTGCAACTCGAATCCGTCGGACTGTGGTGGTTCTTCCGCGACGCCTTCAATTGCGGTGTGTTCGCCTTCGCGCTCAACACCGCCGCCTACCAGGCCGAAATCCTGCGCGGCGCCATAGAAAGTGTTCCGAGGGGCCAATGGGAGGGCGCTGCTTCGCTCGGCCTGCACAAATTGCAGACGCTGCGCAAGGTCATCCTGCCGCAGGCGTTTATCGTCGCGCTCCGGCCCTATGGCAACGAACTCGTCCTGATGATCAAGGCCTCCGCCATCGTTGCCATCATCACCGTCTATGATTTGATGGGCAACGCGAAGCTGGCCTACGCCAAGTCCTTCGACTTCCAGGCCTATGTCTGGGTCGCCATCGTCTATCTGGTGATGGTCGAGATCCTGCGCCACGGCGTCGAATGGATCGAGCGGCGGATCACCATTCATCTGATCCGCTGAGCGTTCGGCTGTACCAGTCGATCGGCTCATGCGCGTCTTGACGAATGGCGCGTAGAGCCTAGAGCTGTCCAAGACAATTCCGTTCCGTCTGAAGGGCAAACCCATGGCATCTGTGGCATTTCTCGGTCTTGGCGTGATGGGCTATCCCATGGCCGGGCACCTCAGGAACAAAGGCGGCCACGACGTCACCGTCTACAACCGCACCGCGGCGAAGGCGGAACAATGGGTGGCCCAGCATGGCGGCAAGCTTGCTTTGACGCCGGCGGACGCCGCAGAGGGCCAGGATTTCGTCTTCTCCTGCGTCGGCAATGACGACGATCTGCGCTCGGTGACGACCGGGGCCCATGGCGCCTTCGCCGCGATGAAAAAAGGCTCCGTCTTCATCGACAACACCACCGCTTCGGCCGAAGTCGCGCGCGAACTGGCCGACGCCGCTGAAAAGGCTGGCTTTTCCTTCCTCGACGCGCCGGTTTCCGGCGGCCAGGCGGGCGCCGAGAACGGCGTGCTGACGGTGATGGTCGGCGGCGAGCAGGCTGCCTTCGACAAAGCCAGGCCGGTCATCGACGCCTTTGCCCGCATGGTCGGGCTGATGGGTCCGTCGGGCGCCGGCCAGCTCACGAAGATGATCAATCAGATCACCATTGCCGGGCTGGTTCAGGGACTGGCCGAAGGCATCCACTTCGGCAAGAAGGCCGGGCTCGACATCGAGAAGGTCATCGAGGTGATTTCCAAGGGCGCTGCCGGGTCCTGGCAGATGGAGAACCGACACAAGACGATGAATGCCGGCAAATACGATTTCGGCTTTGCCGTCGACTGGATGCGCAAGGATCTCGGCATCTGCCTCGATGAAGCCGACCGCAATGGCGCGCGACTGCCGGTGACCGCCCTTGTCGACCAGTTCTACAAGGATGTGCAAGCGATGGGCGGCAAGCGCTGGGATACGTCGTCCCTGCTTGCGCGACTGGAGAAGTAGGCGTTCGCAATGGCCGAGCTTTCGCCCCAATCGAGCGCCGATGAGATCGTCGCCCATTTGCGCTCGATCGGCTTGGAGGACAATCGCCGCGGTATGCTGCGCTACGGCATCAAGATCGAGCGCGCGCTCGGCATCTCGCATGGCATGCAGCGGCAGATCGCCAAAAAGATCAAGCGCAACCACGAGCGTGCTTTCGAGCTTTGGCAGACCGGCATCATGGAGGCGCAGTTCATCGCTTCCGTCACGGCCGACCCGAAGCGCTTCTCAGCCGCGGATGCACGACAATGGGCCGCGTCCTTCGATTCCTGGGACATCGTCGACGGCGTCTCCGATCTCTTCGTCGACACGGACGCCTGGAAGGAGCTGATTGAAGAGTTCGCGGCGGACGAGCGCGAGTTCGTTCGACGCACGGCCTTCGCCATGATGGCGTGGTCCGTCGTGCACCGGAAGCAGGAGCCGGTGGCGACTTTCCTCGGCTTCCTGCCGATCATCGAAGCGCATGCCGCCGACAGCCGCAATTTCGTGAAGAAGGCGGCAAACTGGGCGCTTCGTTCGATCGGCAAGCGATCGTTGGAGATGCACGGCGCTGCCCTTGCCGTGGCCGAACGACTGGCCCAGTCGGCCGACAAGACGGCGCGCTGGATTGGCAAGGACGCCGTACGGGAACTCACCAATGCCAAGATCGTCGAGCGGATCGCCGCCAGAAAAGGCTGACCTAGCCAACGTCCGGTTCACCGAGGTGACGCGGCAGACGCGCGCCGATTTCGAAGGCCTCTTCGAAGCGCAAGGCGGTTCGAAGTATTGCTGGTGCATGGCCTGGCGGCCCCTGCCCGGCCGCCGCGAGCATGTCCAGCACGCCGAGTTGAAACGGGCCATGATGGCGCTTGTCGAGGCCGGTACGCCGGTGGGAATCTTGGCCCAGATTGACGGCAAGACCGTCGGCTGGTGCTCGGTCGCGCCGCGCCAGACCTGTCGGAAGCTGACGTCGCAACAGGACGATGACGAGACCGGCATCTGGTCGATCGTCTGCTTCTATGTGCCAAGGGCGCTGCGCGGCGGCGGGCTGGTGGCAGCGCTGCTTGACGCTGCCATAGATCACGCCTTTGCCAAGGGCGCCGGCGTGATCGAGGCCTACCCGGTCGACGAGGCATCGCCGAGCTACCGTTTCATGGGGTTTCGCGGCGTGTTCATCGCTCGCGGGTTCCATGAGGTCGGCCTGGCCGGCTCTCGCAGACATGTGATGCGGCTCGAGCGTTGACGCGATCGGCCGCGGCGTCTTTACTCCTGCACAAAGGAAGCGGCCGATGAGCAGTCCTCTCAAATCGACCTTGGCGCTTGCAGCCGCGTTGTTGGTGTTCACCGCTACCAACGCCTCAGGCCAAACCGCGCACATCTTCTGGAAAGATCTGCGTCCTGCGACGCAGGCGGTGGCCGAAGATGCCGGCCTGCCGATGATTGCGGCAAAACTGCCCGATCGTGGCGAGACATTGTCGCTCAACCTGCAGGACAAGACGGTACAATTAGCCGGCTATGCATTGCCGGTCGACCGTGATGGCGATCTCGTCTACCAGTTCCTGCTGGTGCCGTGGACAGGCGCTTGCAGCCACATGCCGACGCCGCCGCCCAACCAGATCGTGCTGGTGACGCCGGCCCGTCCCTACAAGATGTCGCAGGCCTATGAGTCGGTTGCCGTAACCGGCGCCTTGCGGCCCGGCTTGGAGAAGAGCCAGTTGTTCATTCTCGACGGCGTCAGCATCATCCAGTCCGGCTACACCGTACGCAAAGCCGATGTGGTGGCAGTCGACACGGTGCCGGACACGATCACGCTGCCGGTCAACTCGCCCTGGAGTTTCCTCAACAAAAAGAAAAACTAAGCGCCGCCTGCTTGTGCAGCGTCACCGCCCAGTCACGGACAACCGCGCTCAGGCCGCGTTGGCGCCGGATTCCTTGTCCAGCAGCATGTAGTCGAGCGGCATTTCGGTCGTGTACTTGATCTGCTCCATGGCGAAGGACGACGACACGTCGCGGATCTCGATCTTGGCGATCAGCCGCTTGTAGAAGGCGTCATATGCGGCGATATCGGGCACCACGACGCGCAGGAGATAGTCGACGTCGCCGCTCATGCGGTAGAATTCGACAACTTCGGGAAATTCCTGGATGACTTCCGAGAAACGCCGCAGCCATTCATGGCTGTGCGAATTGGTGCGGATCGACACGAAGACGGTGACGCGCACATTGACCTTTTCGTGGTCGAGGATGGCGACCCGCCGCTTGATGACTCCCTCTTCCTCCAGCTTCTGGATGCGGCGCCAGCACGGCGTCGTCGACAGGCCGACTTTCTTGGCGACATCGGCAACCGCGAGCGTCGCGTCCTCCTGCAGGAGGCGGAGAATTTTTCTGTCGAGGCGATCCATTAAGGTGCTCCTGGTGCAGGCCGCGTTCCCTCGGGCGCGACGCGCTTTGGGAATAGATTGGCTATACTCCCTCTTATTTCGACCTTTCACAAGAAAGAAATTCTGCCGGATGGCACAAAAGCGAGTGATATCTTGCTTAAAGTCTAATCTATGCGATAGCGGATTTCCGATCTCAGAAACGGCAGCAAATCCATTTCAAACCATGGATTCTGCTTCAGCCATCCTGAGTTGCGCCACGACGGGTGTGGCAGCGGCAGCACTTTCAGGCTGGCCGGCGCATCCCAGATGGTGCGCCAGTCCTTCACGGTTTCGGTCAGCGACGGCCGGCGCGTGGCGCCCATATGCCAGGATTGCGCGTAGGAGCCGATTGTCAAAACGAGGTCGATCTGCGGCATCAGCGCCATCAGCGGCGCGCGCCAGGCCAGCGCGCATTCTCGGCGCGGCGGCAGGTCGCCGCCCTTTGCGTCCTGGCCGGGGAAGCAGAACCCCATCGGCACGATGGCGAATTTATCCGTGTCGTAGAATTCCTCGCTGGTTACGCCCAGCCAGCTTCGCAGCCGGTCGCCGGACGGGTCGGTGAACGGCATGCCGGACGAATGCACCTTTGTGCCTGGCGCCTGGCCGGCGAGCAGGATGCGGGCGCTGGATGATGGCAGCAGCACCGGGCGCGGCTCGTGCGGCAGTGGCCTGCCGACCGGAGTGTCGACGCAGATGCGGCAGGCGCGGACCTTTGCCGTCAGGCGTTCGAGTTCCGCCTCCATCAGGCGGAAGCGCTCGGGCGACTGGAGACGGCACTGTACCAGCGCAGCACGTTCGTGCACTCGTCCGGCACTTTGATGCGCGCCGGTTTCATGAAATCCATGGCGATCATGCCGGTGATATCGGCGATCGAATAGGCGTCACCGGCGGCGAATTCGCGGTTTGCCAGTTCGGGCTCGAGCAGGTTCAGGAATTCAACCGCTTTCGCCTTGTTGGCCTCGCCCCATTCGGGGATCTGCGGAATTTCCCATTCCTTCATCGCCGGATGGATGTGGCGAAAAGCCTGGGCGACGCAGCTGAGCAGATTGAACTCCATGCGCCTTTGCCACATCTCGACCTTGGCCTTGCCGAGCGCGCCTTGCCCGAACAGCGCCGGTTCGGGATGCAGTTCCTCGAAATAGCGGCAGATGGCGACGGATTCGGTGAGGATGATGCCGTCGTCGAGCTCCAGCACCGGCAGCCGCTGCAGCGGGTTGCGCGACCTGACCGGCTCCTGTTTGTGCCCCATCGCACTCATATCGACCGGCACCAGCGGCACTGCGATGCCCTTTTCGGCGAGGAAAACCCGTACTCGCCGCGGGTTGGGGGCGCGGCCGCCGTCGAACAGTTTCATGCTTATCCTCCCGATCTGGTCCTTCAACTATAGTGCTCGTCACCAGAAGCGAAACATCTCTCCCAAGGCGTCACCGACCGAAGCCAGGGTGCCGTGCTTTCTTTCGAGCGGGCCGCCGTGGTGGCTTTCGCGCCAGTCTTGCGGCTCATCGAACGTGCCGGCCCAGATGCCAACCTTGCCGGCGCGGGCAATGGCCTGCTCGGTGTCGAAATCGCCATAGGCAATGGCCCAGCCGGCCTCAACCTGGGCCCGGTTGAGATCCTTGCCGCCGGCCTTGCAATCGCCGAGCAGGCGGCCGTAGCGGTCGCGCTGCCAGCCGCTGCAGGTCACCGGATTTCCTGATATCAGCCGCACCAGCGCCTGGCGCGCCAGCCTGCCGCAGGCGTAGTCTGCGCCATCCCTACGGCAGATCTGCTGGTATTCCGGAGCGTCGATGCCGCGCATGCGGATACGTTCGGTGCCAAGAGTGAGTGAATCGCCATCGTTGACGATCGCCACCCCTTCCGCCTTGCGCGTCTCGAAACGGTCGAGGCGTGCGGCGAGCAGGATCAGCAGGCCGAGCAGAATGACCGTCAGCGCGTAATCCAGCAGCTTGCGCCACAGGCTTCGCGGCGGCGGCGGATAGTATCGCCGGCGCGGCCTTGGCGACCACGAACGGCTCATATGGCAAACAGTCTCTTAATCATTCGAACGTAGCTTAACGAATTGAGATCGCTGCGCGCATAAATCGAAGTTTCCATGCCTCTGCTACGCTCGAACACAGCGGATAAATTCATTGTGGACCGCCGGAAACCGCACCGCAACAGCGATGTGGCGCGCGCGGTGCGCAAGACGCGCGACCGTCTTTCGCAGCAGGTTGGCAATCTCGACTTCGACCGTGAACTGCTGAAGCTGCATGCCGGGACCATGGTGCGCGGCGCAGCCGTCATCCCACTGCTGGTGTTGGCGGTCGCGGCGGCCGGGCTGCTGGCCGGTGTGGACAAACAGATCAGCGTCTGGGCGCTGTTCACCCTGATCTGCTATTCGATCGTCGCCTTCATGGCGCGCCGCGTCGAGCGCACCGAAGCCGCCGAGCTCAATCCTGTTCACACCCGCAGGGATTTTCTGATCGGACATTCGCTGTGCGGCCTCGGCTGGGCGTGGTTCGCATGGCTCGGCTGCGCCACCTGCCAGATCGACCAGTTCCAGGCCGCCAAGGCGGTGGTGCTGCTGCTGGCCATGGCGGCGACCGCTATCATGGCGTCGTCCTTGCGCGGCTCTCTGCTTGCCACCTTCGTCGTTCCGGTGGCGGTCTATGCCTATGCTGAAACGAAATTTTGGGTGCCGGTCGGGACGATCATGGTCGCCCTGCTGGTCGCGGCATTGCCGTTCTTTGCCTATATCGCGCGCCATCTCAACCGCTCGTCGCTGATACTTCTGTCCTTCCGCTCCGAAAAGGACGCGCTGCTCGCCGAGGTGGAGACAGCGAAATCAATGTCGGACGAAGCTCGTCGGCGGGCCGAAGACGCCAATCTGGCGAAGTCGCGCTTCCTTGCTTCTATGAGCCATGAGCTGAGGACACCCCTCAACGCCATTCTCGGGTTTTCCGAGGTGATGGCCAATGAGGTGCTCGGGCCGATGAGCAACCCCACCTATCGCGACTACGCCCGCGACGTGCACGATTCCGGCCAGCATCTGCTCGACCTGATCAATGAAATCCTTGATCTGTCGCGCATCGAGGCCGGCCGCTATCAGCTCAACGAAGAGCCGGTGATGCTGCTCAACATCGCCGAAGATTGCTGCCACATGATGGAATTGAAGGCGCGCAACAAGGACATCCGCATTGTCCAGGATTTCGAAAGTGCCCTGCCGCGGCTGTTCGCCGACGAGCGCGCGGTGCGGCAGATAACGCTCAACCTCCTGTCCAACGCCATCAAATTCACCGCCACCGGCGGCGAAGTTCGCGTGCGCGTCGGCTGGACGGCGGGCGGCGGCCAGTACATTTCGGTCAAGGATAACGGGCCGGGCATACCGGAAGACGAAATCCCGATCGTGCTGTCCGCCTTCGGCCAGGGCTCGATCGCCATCAAGAGCGCCGAACAGGGCACCGGGCTCGGACTGCCGATCGTGCAGGGCCTGCTCGCCATGCATGGCGGCGAATTCGAACTTCAGTCGAAATTGCGCGAAGGCACCGAGGCAATCGCCATTTTCCCGCTCGCCCGAGTGATGGAGGAACTGCCGGCGCTGCCAACCAAGACCGTGGCGGCGGCCCGCCGACGTTGACAGCTTGTTCTAGGCTTTGACCGCCGCCGCCATGCCCGAACTGGTAAGCGCCGCCGCCTTGACCAGACCGGCGGCAAGGGCGGCCCCTACCCCTTCGCCGTGGCTGATGCCGAGATCGAACAGCGGCCTGAGGCCGAGCCGCTCGGCGGCAAGCCTTTGGCCGGGTTCGGGCGACTGGCTGGCCAGCAGGCAATGGTCGAGCGCACCCGGGTTGGCGGCATGCAGCACGGCAGCGGCAGCGGTCGCGGCGAAGCCGTCGAGCAGCACCGGGATTTTTTGCATCCGGGCGGCGAGGATGGCGCCGGCAATGGCCGCAAATTCGCGGCCACCGACCCGGCGCAGTGCTTCCAACGGGTCCTTCAGAGCCGCACCATGGAAGGCGACGGCTTTATCGACTACATCAGCCTTGCGCGCCTGCATGGCCGCGTCCGCGCCCGAGGCGGGGCCGACCCAGTCGGCGCCGCTGCCACCGAACAGGACGGCGCACAAGGCCGCCGCAACGGTGGAGTTGCCGACGCCGAGATCGCCAAGGCAAATCAGATCGGCGCCACCGGCGATGGCTTCCATGCCGAAGGCCATGGTGGCGGCGCAGCCGCGTTCGTCGAGGGCGGCGTCCTCGGTGATGTCGGCGGTCGCAATGTGCAGCGCCAGATCGAACACCTTGAGGCCAAGATTGTTGGCGACGCAAATCTGGTTGATTGCCGCACCGCCGGCGGCGCACAGCTCAACGGCGTTTGCGGTCGCAGCGACAGGGCGCGGCGAGATGCCGTGGCGGGTCACGCCATGGTTGCCGGCGAAGATCGCCACCAGGGGCCGGTTCACCGCCGGCGGGGCGCGCCCGCTCCAGGCAGCAAGCCAGGCGGCGATGTCCTCGATGCGGCCAAGCGAGGCTTTCGGCTTGTCGGCCTTGGAAAATAGGGTGCGCACCCTGTTTTCCGCGACTGTATCGGCAGGCGGCAGGCTCGCCAGCAGATTGCGAAAGTCGTCGAAGGGCAGCGCGCTGGTCATGTCGGTCCTGATCATCCCTTGTGGTTGATCAGCGGCATAACCGCCTTGCCCGGCTGGCACAACCTCCCCTCGACATTGGCGCGAAAGCGGTTGCCCGCGCCGCATTCCGAAGGGCTTGCATTGGCTTTGCCGTTGCACCATGTGGGGATGGAACGAGGGATTCCGGACGGAACCTTCAAGAGAAAGTCATGACGGCCATCGAATCCCCGTGCATCCTGGTCTGTTCGATCGACATGAAAACCGGCTTCTGCTTCGGCTGTGGCCGCACGCGCGATGAAATCGGCGCCTGGATGGGGATGACGCCGGAGGTACGCCGCAGCGTCATGGCCGAGTTGCCGGCCCGATTGGAAACGGTCGAGCGCCGGCCGCGCCGGGAAACACGCCGCAGCCGCATGGCGCGCGAGCGCGACGTCCTCTCTTGAGGCGGCAGGTCCAATGAACCGACTGTTCTGGATCGTGATGGCGGCAATCGGCCTCGGGCTGGTGCTGCTGATGATCAACAACGACGCCGGCAGCACGTTCGGCATCGAGAATTACGATTTCAGCCGTCTGGTCTGGCTGGGGGCGATCGGCTTGCTCGTCAGCGCCGGCCTTGTCCGGTCCGGCAGGCCGCTCGGCGTCATGGCCCGCAATCTCGGCACGTGGGCCCTGATCGTGCTGGCGCTCGTCGCCGGCTACCAGTACCGCTACGAGTTGCAGGATTTCGCCAGCCGGGTGACGGCGGGCCTCGTTCCCGGCAGCCCGCTGGCGCTCGGCGTCGAGGACGGCCATGCCACCGTGACCCTGGACAAGGCCGGCAGCGGCCATTTCGAGGCCCGCATCACGATCAACGGCGCGCCGATCCGCACCGTCGTCGATACCGGCGCGACCAGTACAGTGCTCACCGCCGAAGACGCGCAGGCGGCCGGCTTCAATCCGGCAGCGCTGAGCTTCACCGTCCCGGTCTCGACCGCCAATGGCATGGCACGCGCCGCTTCGGTGCGCACCGACGAACTGGCGATCGGCGGCATCGTGCGCAAGAACATGCAGGTGATGGTCGCCGCGCCCGGCGCGCTCAGCCAGAGCCTGCTCGGCATGAACTTCATCGGTTCCCTGTCGGGTTTCGACGTGCGCGGCGACCGGATGATTCTGCGCGACTGAACTGCTTAAGCGGCCTTTTCAACACGGTCGAAATCGACGGCAGCGAACGCAGCCTTCAGCACATCCGGTCCGGCGCCGGGTTTCGTCGCGTCGGTAGATAGTATCTGCCGGAAGCGGCGCGCGCCGGGCAGGCCGTGGAACAGCCCGACCATGTGGCGAGTGACGTGGCCGAGCCGCCCGCCCTGCTCGATATGCTGCGCCGCATAGTCGGCCATCGCGTCGATCAGCGCGGCAAAATCGTAGGCCCCGGCCTTGCCGCCGTAGAATGCCGCGTCGACGCCGGCCAGGATGCCTGGCGTGTGATAGGCGGCGCGGCCAAGCATGGCGCCATCGACATGATCGAGGTGGCGAGCCGCCTCTTCGAGCGATTGAACGCCGCCATTGATGCCGATGAATTTGTTTGATTTTCCCGCCTTGAGGCGATAGACCCTGTCATAGTCGAGCGGCGGGATGTCGCGATTTTCCTTCGGGCTCAGACCCTCCAGCCAGGCCTTGCGCGCATGCACCCACAGCGCGTCGGCGCCGGCCGCGAAAACGCCGTCGGCCAGCGCGTCGAGCGCGGGCTCCGGATCCTGCTCGTCGACGCCGATGCGGCATTTGACCGTCACCGGGATTGTCACCGCCGCCTTCATCGCCTCCACACAATCGGCGACCAGGTCAGGCACTTTCATCAGGCAGGCGCCGAACGTGCCGGACTGGACGCGGTCGGACGGACAGCCGACATTGAGATTGATTTCGTCGTAACCGAAGCCCTCGCCGATGCGCACCGCCTCGGCCAGCTTTTGCGGATCGGAGCCACCGAGTTGCAGCGCCACCGGATGTTCGATCTCGTCAAAACCAAGCAGCCGCTCGCGCGCGCCATGGATCACGGCGTCCGCCACCACCATTTCGGTGTAGAGCAGCGCACGCCGCGTCAACTGGCGGTGGAAGAACCGGCAATGCCGGTCGGTCCAGTCCATCATGGGTGCCACGGCAACTCTATGATCTTGATTTTTCAGCATTTTTTCTTTAACATCAAATCATTAGAACCTGTCGAGTGCACACGAATTTACGCCAGAATACGACCCTTTTCGCCACATTTCGATCTCTCAGTGCACACGGAGCGCACACGAAAAAATGGCCACCTACACAAAGCTCTCGTCCGGTTCCTGGCGCGTCCAAGTCCGTCGCAAAGGTCGCTACGTCAGCGAGACCTTCCTGCGCCGAGACGACGCACGGCGCTGGGCGACCGAAACCGAGCGCCAAGTCGATCGCGGTGAGACGCCGACCAAGTCCCGTATAGCGCGCCTGAAAACCTTCGGCGAACTCATCGAGCTTCATATCGACGACATGTGCGATGTAGGCAAGTCCCCTCGCCGCTCCAAGGCCGCAGCCCTCGATATGCTCCAAAGACATCTGGGGAAGTGCAACATCGCGGCTCTCGATCGCGAACGGCTCATTCGATTTGGTCGTGATAGAGCCGCCCAAGGTGCCGGACCGATGACACTTGGTATCGACATCGGCTTTGTAAAACTCATTCTGGCTCATGCCGCTGCAGTTCACGGCCTGCCTGTCAGCGTCGAACCGGTTGATCTCGCGCGTATCGCCCTAAAGAGGCTTGGCCTCGTTGGGAAAGGCCACCAGCGCGACAGGCGGCCGACGCAGGATGAACTCGACAGGCTCATCGCTCACTTCGATGCAAACCCTCGTCTAATTGCACCGGTTAGCCAGATCATACGCTTCGCCGTCGCAACCGCGATGCGCCAGGAGGAAATCTGTAAGGTGCGTTGGTCCGACTTGGAATCTCGCACGCGGATGCTTCTCATCCGTGACCGGAAAGACCCTCGGAACAAGAACGGCAACGATCAGCGCATACCCCTATTCGCTGCAACCGGATACGATGCGTGGGCCATTGTTGAGGAGCAGCGGGCAAAGCGCAGCAATGACGATGATCGAATTTTCCCATTCAATCATAGGTCAGTCGGCACCGCCTTCCGTCGGGGATGCACTGACCTGAGCATCCACGACCTTCACTTTCACGACTTGCGGCATGAAGCAACAAGTCGCCTCTTCGAAGCTGGATTCACGATCGAACAGGTAGCTCTGGTCACGGGTCACAAGGATTGGAAGATGTTGCGGCGGTACACGCATCTCAAGCCGGAAATGCTTCACACTATCCGAGCAGCGAGGGCAGCGTAGTTGGCACAAGTGAGGTTGGTTGATCAGCAAAGACCGCAATCTCGAGCGGGTAAGAAAGTGCATTCCCATGATGTCGCAGTTTGAGACGTGGTCCATCTGCCTACTATCGCAAACGTTGACGGCAGAACGACAGGACGCGCAGCTTGCGGCCCTATTAGTCGGTGCCGTGATAAAGATCGTTCGAGATCGTCTTCTGCGAGACACCGAGGCGCTCTGCTATTACCCTCTGTCTCATTCCCTCCTTCCTCAACCTCTTTGCCTCGATCCTGCGGTCTTTCACCGAAAGCACGTCACAGAAAGAGACCGTCTGCTCTTGAAAGCCAGAGCCTCCGTCGCGAAGGATAACATTTATAGCCTTGCCGTTTTTGGTGCGGCCCTTGAAATGCTTCTTGCCCTTCTGAATTGAGATAGTGCACTCTTCCAAACCTATGTTGCCTAGGACGTCGTCCAGATCAACAAGGAATTGCCTTGCTCGGATATGCTTGGGCGGTTTTATAATGAGTTTCTTCTTGGGTCCGACAATTTCAATCTGAGAGGTTTTTGCGTTAGCCATCGAGGTCAATCCGTTCTGCGGTTGGAAATTATACCATTCTAGAATGTTCTGAAAGTGAACGCAAGGTGGGCGAACCGCCAATCGGCCCTACAACGATTGTTGCATCGCTCAATCCCGCCTGTCAGACGGGCATTCTGTCCGCAGAGATGCTAAAATGCTCAGAAGAAACCGCCGTCTGGAGGCCCAGCATGTCAATGATTTTCCACGACCCGGAGACGCGGGGCTTAATTAGGCAGGGGCTCAAGGATATTAGAGACGTCGGCAACGGCAAGCCTATCGAACAAACCAGCCTCCCGCCCGGTACCTACGTCGAAAACGGAACAGTGCACTTGCCGCCGACTGGCTTGGGGGCCGCTGCGGCGCTGGCGGTTGCAGGCGTAAGCTCGGTCGGCGGTCTAATACTGGCTGGGCTCGCGGGATCCATGTTGTTTGCAGCCTTGCGAACTGTGATGAATTACAACATGCGTGGCGTAGCAATCTATTTCTGGATTGGCGTTGCAATCGCAATCTTGGCATTAGGCGCGTTCATATATTGGATACGTGACGTTCGCCGACTCTTCATTGCAGGGCTTTTGGAGATCGCAGCAGGCACTATTGGGGGTGTGACAACGTACGTTAACACCCCAGATCTAGTCGGTAGGTGGCTTGTGATTATAGCGGCAGCGTTTGCCATAGCCGATGGGATCGACAAAACCGTGCAGGGCAGGGTTGGAAAACGACTTGCTAGGTAAGACGCCTGCGCATTGCCGACCCGATTTTGAGATGGCCTCATCTATGTGGCCGGATCCCTCGGTGGTTTACGTTTGGGAGAAAAATCTTGTCGGCGTGAGCCGTCATGCTCGGCCCAAATTCGAAGGCCGGCTCGCTTACGCGTGCCGAGATCAGTTCTGACACAGTGATTGGAAATTCTGCCAACCCTGGACATTGCTTCGAACCATATCGCAGCTTGGCGAATGGTGGCCCGCCTGTTTTCCTCTTGATCAACACACGGCTCGATCAGATCCACACGAACTGCGCTGCCGGTCGTCGCGGCTGCCAGGTGTAGGCTTGAGGTAGCGGGTGTTGATGTTGCCGGCTTCCTGACGCAAAACCTAGGGAATGACAGTCCGAAAAAAGGCACCCCGTCTTCAACTGCCGTCTTCTCGGACAAAAAGACGCCTATGAAGCACTGCTGACGGCGACGCGACTGCCGGATAAGCGCGGGACGCCGAGAACGCGCGTCACACGCCTGGCTCCTCATCGATGACGTCCTCGGCGACCTCTGCCATCAGCTGGCGAGACAACCAAGGCAGCGCGTCCTCGATTCGCATGCTCCCCGCCCTGTGCGGCGACGGGCCTTTGCCGTCCGGCCCGACCTTCGGATTGTCAAGGCGCTGGCCTGCGGCGTTGATCCCCAATCAAGTACCGGATAAGGACCCAATTTCGCCGTCACCGGCAAGCAAGAAGGGCGTCTGCTGATCCGAGTTCAGTTTACAAAAAAACCCAACCCGCATCCGTTCGTACGCGGAGGGACCGAACACGATGTCAATCGTCTAACCGCCACACATCACTTGCTGACCGCTTGGTGCGCGCAATTTGCGATTCGACGATGAGCACGCCCAAGGCCATCCGAAGCTCCGGTTCCTGAGAACCAGATCGTGCCCGCCTCAATTCACCAAGAAGGGCCTCAAACTGAGATCGCGGTCGGATCGCGAGATCCGCGACAAGGATCGCTTGCTCTACCTCGCGCGCCGGCGCGTCGGTCGGCAATGCGGCCAACCGTTCCAACCACGACCCGACGGCGCCGTCAGCCGCGACCTGCTGCTCCTGGTAAAGCAGCGCCGGCACGATGGCTACACGCAGGTAGGGGTTCGCATAATGTGCGCGAAGCAGCGCAACATCTTCATCTGGAAGTTTGCGGGTCCGGCCGTACTCCGCAAGCGCGATAAGCCAGGGACCTGCGCCGACCACAATCGTAACTCCCGGTGTAGGACCCTCCAAAACGCTGGAATCATCGGGCGTGTAGGCGGCTGCCGCATAGGCCTGCGCCCTCACCCTGGCAAGCATATCGCCGGTGTCGAGCTGTTGGCGTCCAAGCGCCGCATACATCTCCGCGGTCATGCTCGACTTTGGCGTAACCGAATTCGCGGCGCGCTCGATGAGCCCATACGCAACCGCCCGTTCGGCCTCCGGTATCTGGGTCATCGCATGAGCCAATACTCTCGCCAACTCGCTGTCCTCGAAGTCAAGTTCTCCTTTTTTAAGAGCAGCTTGCGCCTGATCTTTTAACTCGTCGAGCAGGCTCGGCGGCAGCGCGCGGGCATCGGCAGCGACAATCAGAAAGCGCGTATAGTAGCTGTTGGGGATCGTCGCCGATCGCACGAAAGCAGCCGCCACGTCAGCCACAAGCTTCTTGGCCGCTTCGCTAGCATCAAGGCTCGCCAAAATGGTCCGAAACGCCACGCCCTGATCAGGCTCATCCGCGTCTCCATGGAAGCGTCCGAGGGCGTCAGTCGCGACCTTCAAGCGCTCCTCGCTGTCCATAGGCAAGCGACTGAGTGCGAGGCCGATGACTTCGGAATAGCCGAGATCAGCCAGAGCGAGCAGATGAGTTCGATCCACCCCATCGAGCTCGGCCAAACCGCGATCGATACGCGCAATGGAAATGACGCCGAGCACCTCGGCAACGGAGTTGACAACGCCGTCACGGGCGCCACGCCCCCGCTGCGCATCGGTATTGTGGATCAACCACTCCTGTGCAGCCTTCGCGAAACCAAGGAAGGCCGGAAACGCTTCAATGGGATCCAGCGTCGCCGAATAGGACAATGCCGCAGCATAGCTTTCCATGTTGGCCATGCTGAGATCCAGGACTTCAAAGTCCATGCGATTAACATCGAGTTGAACCAGCTCACGCCCGCGCCTGTCGCCACCCGGAACGAGAGCCAGTATCGCATCGAGACTCGCCGGCTCGCCCGCACTGAGCGCCATCCAGGCAGCCCGCTCAACATCCAATGGAGATGGCGATGGGCCTAAAGCCGGAGGCAAGTCGCCAGCGAGGGTCGCATAGTGGGCGGCCGCTCCAGCATCCAAGCCGGCAAGGACGGCCGTGAACCAGGTCCGGTAGTCCGTCACATGGGTCCAGACACCACTCGTATATCCCGCCTGGAGCGGCGCCGCGGCCGCCGCATTGTTAGACAGATTGCCGACAGCGATGCCTGTATCGACCCTGTCCGACGGAAGAAAGCGCAGCAAAGGCTCGAGAGAGCGGACACCGTGCCGGACCAACAGTGTGCCCGTCGCACCGGGCTCGACATAGTACAGCAGCGTATATGCGAGAAGCAGCAGCGCCACGCCCATTGCGGCAATGCCGATCGCGGCTTGTCGCAGCCTGCGGACGACGGTGCCGAGAATGGTGCGACCCTGCACTCGCTGCGCGGTATTGGCGACGGGTAGCGTCACCGGCGCCCTCGCAATGCCGCCCTTTACCGGCTCCTGGTGTGCGCCGCTCTTATGCTCATACACATAGAGCGGAACCTGCTCGCAAAGTGCGGGAAACAACTCGGCATCGACATCCAGGTGGTCTTTTCGTCCGCCAAAGCTCGCCGCGTCCCCGGTATTGAGGAGATCAATGAGGTGAGCGGTGAACACGCCGCGTTCGACCCCATCATCTTCCCAGGTCCGCTGCTGTTCGCGCGATGAAGCGACATAGAGGCGCGCGACGCTCTCCCCAAGGGCGCCAAAGAACGTCATGCGACGCACCAGCCCTTCGGCGAAGCAGCAGTCCAGAACGAGTATCGTTCGATCGGCGACGATTGAGCCCAGCAAGCTGTCCAATCTTGCGACATCGAACAGCGGTAGCCCTGCCCCGCCGCCGTTCGGCTGGACGATCAGCCCGGCCGACGAATTGTCCACCCATCCGTGGCCGGACATGAAGATCCAGCAGAGTTCGTATGGGCCCTGCTTGGCCAGCGATGTCAGGCCCGCTTCAAGTGCAGCAGCGGTTGCCTCCTCCTCCTTGATCCTGACGAGGTTAAGCTCTGCCGGCTTCCAGCAGGTCCGAAGGTATTGCTCAACGTCATTTGCATCATTGACCGCGTACCGCAGTTGGCCAAGGCGCCCCACGACATCTTGGGAATACGCCCCAATGCCAACGATGAACGCCCCTACGGCGGCCATCTTACCAGGTGAAGAAGTTGCGGATGCTTGGCGCGGGCTTCGCGATCACGTTCTTGGACCCCGGCGGCTGCGGCACGCTCGTAACGAGCTTCTGCAAGATCAGCGGGGTTGAAATCCCGACGTGCAGCGCCACGATTCCTTCCGCTCTCCCTCCGAAATAGAGCCACGTAATGAACCCGCCGGCGACAACCATGGCCAGCGTGATGCCCCAGTACAATAGGCTTTTTCGATAGGCTGGGAGCTGTTCCGCTGCTCTGAGATTCCACCAGTGAAGCACTTCAGCCAGCACGCCGCCGGCACATCCGATGCCAAATACCGCCCAAACGCCGTCAACGACCATGTTCCAACCCCTTCTCCTGCACCCTGCCGTGCAAACTTCCGTTCAATGCCGGTTGCCAGGTCCTAGAGTTCGTCCGGCAACTCAAAGCGCATGCTAATCCGCTCCCGTCGCGAGCCGACGCCCGGTCCCGTATCCAACGACAATGGCGTGGTCGGTATGGCGTCACTTTGGATGGCTGCCATCACCTCGAGCATAGTCTCGATCTCGGCGGCTTGAGGATCGGGGCCTCCGTGATGGTGACCGCCATGGCCATGCCCGCCCCCGTGTCCATCAAGCGAAACGCCGACAAAGGGCTCGCCGACCGTCACCCAGGGCGCGTTGACTTCGAACCATTCCACGCCATGGAGGTCGCGACGTTTGATTACTCCCGGACGCGACGCCTCTTGCGCCCTGAACCAGTCCTCTATCCGGTCGTCGACCCAGCCATGAAGGCGCCAGAACACCGGGTTGAGATGCGAGGAATAGAACTCGCCGAGAAAGTCGTATTTCGGCGAGTCCCATTTGTCCGAGAAGTCGAACGTCGGCCGCGAATCCGGATCGCCCGTCTCCGGATCGATGATCAATTCCCCCGTTTCCGGATCCCGCGCCGGCGTCATCCAGCGATTGTGCATTGCATTGTGAATGGTGAACTCCAGCAGATTGCCCAGTGCTCCGAGGCTCAGGCTGGCGAGCACGGATGGGCTGGTATAGTTCGCCTCCCACTGGCGCATCACGGTTGAAAAATAGTCCGGTGTCTTCACCCATTCGCCAGTCGAGGGTACCATATTGCCCGATGCAACGGCATCGCGCTTGAAGACAAGCTGCCCGCCGGCGCCGCTACTCGGCGAATAGACGAGTTGACCGACGTCTGCCGCAGGAATGCGCTTCCAGGAGGCCGGTGGCGGAAGACCGTGCCCCTCATAGTCGCTGTGCACCATCTTGATCATCCAGCGATGCATGAAGAGGAAGTCCTCGCCCGCACCATTGTCCAGGATCAGATTGTTTCCCTCGGTCCGCTTCTTGCGTGGCGGGCGGGCGACGCCCCAGCCGAGATCGCCGATCGCTGCTCGCGTCGCTTCCTTCTGGAAGTTCGGCCATTGACCGCGGACCGTGTGCCAGGCGGCGTGCCAGAGACGATGCCATTTGCTCGACAGCATGGCGACCGTCGACGGCGCCAGCGCGACCCCCGGAATATCGCGTGGTTCGAGAAAATCGCGTTGCACGGCAATGACACTGGCCGTGGCGCCGGCCTTGGCATTGCCATGATCCTTCGCGCGCATGACGGACCCGACTAGGCACTTGCGGGGCCCTGTCGTCTCAGGCCAGTACTTCGCGAGCATCAACTCGTAGACATATTCGAACGCCGCGATGGCGGATCCCTCGGCGCCAACGCCGCGAAGACGGATCAGAGCTGGCTCCCGCGCTACCAATTCTCCCGCCAGCGTCATCGCGGCCCGCTCGGAATCGTCCTCGTTCGTCGGCCAGGACACGATGCCAGCGATCGCCCCATTGAGCGTCGCCACGAGCGTGAGTTCTGCCTCCGCAAACCGGAGCTTGCCGAAGTCATCGACGATGCCGGGTTCATTGAGGAAGCTGCGATAGGTGTATGTTCCGGTGACCTCTGTCGGTTCCACGTGCTTCCCCTGCCTCTTGCGCCCGCCCAACGAAGGCAAGCTCGGCTACGGCCAACTAGACTTCGAGC
This sequence comes from Mesorhizobium sp. M0761, assembly GCF_040320205.1. Lineage (NCBI taxonomy): Bacteria > Pseudomonadati > Pseudomonadota > Alphaproteobacteria > Hyphomicrobiales > Phyllobacteriaceae > Mesorhizobium > Mesorhizobium sp. M0761. The sequence continues at coordinate 79,680 of NZ_JAMYPF010000008.1, read as the reverse complement.
TCGATACGCGCGTCCTTGTTGAATGCCAGGGACAGCAGGCCCCCGGATTGACCCTGCAGCGAGGTGACCAAATCCTCGACGGCTGTGAATGTTTCGTACTCGTCACTGCCCTCAATGAGAGTGTCCGACGTGGTGCTGAACCAGAACGTGAAGGGTTTGTCTTCCGCCTCCGGGGCCAAGGCCCGTTTGTTCAAGGGACCGAGGCGTGAGTCATAAATCTGCTGGATAACCGACCGCTCTGGATTTCCGCTCGAACCGTTCCCGCAGAAAACATAGTGGTCGGCAGACACCTTCCTGCAAAACGCTTCGTCGACGTTGTGTTCCGAGCCGTGGTGCTGGACCTTCAAGACGTTGACATGGCAGTAGCCCTGATCGAGGAAACCTGCGAGTTCGAGCCCCTTCAGGATGATGTCCTGCTGAGAATCGCCGGTGAGCAGAAGACGTTTGCCGCCCTCTTCGACCATGAACATCAGCGATGCGATATTCGGTGTCGTAACGCCCTTGAAATCCTCAACCCCGTTCCAGTCTCTCAGGTTGAATGCGTCCTGGCCGAACGCGTCTACCTTGCGCTTGATCTCGGCCCGCAGATCGCTCAGCCGCTTGCGGTTGTCTACGTCGCGCAGGAAGTTGTTCCATCCGGTCCTCAACGCCTCCAGCTCGGCCTCCGTCGGACCGACAATGGTGAAACGCAGCGATCCGACCTTGAAGGATTTCTGCCCCTCCCGATACATGAGGAGTTTGGGCTTCTCCCGCGATCGCGGGAGCTTGTTGACGGGAATATTGAGCAACTCTGCCGACGCATAGCGCGAGACCTTTATGGCTTCGGGGATCGATACGGCGATTTGCTGCATCGCCTCGCCAAGATCGACGAGTTGAGGGACTGATGTAGCCAGCAACGCCGGGGCCGCGGCGGCAAGCAAATTCTCGATGTCGCCGGAATTGTCCCCGACCTGGTCCCGGAAAGCGTTGTGCCAGATGCCGCCTATCTCTGGCGGGCGGGGCACCTTCGGCTCACGGATCGGCGTGCCGTTCGCCGTGTGATAATCGAAAAGACGCCACTCGAGTTCATCCTCCAGAAGCTGAAGCACGCCTGAGATGTGGTCCTGATCGATGTGGGACACATAGACGTAGTCGAGTTTGGCACCTTGCTTGCGCAGCTTGGAAAGCTCCTCGCGAACGCTGTTCTTCATGCTGGACGACATGCCCCCGTCGCAAAGCACCCGACCATCCTCGGCGCCTTCGAGCAGCAGGCAATCGCCCTTGTCGGATTGGAAGATATGGAGCTTCATCGGGTACCCTTCACTTCGGTACGCTCGTTGAACGTTTGGGCTTCATCGATCGCAGCAGCGGGATCCAGCACTCCGAATCCGGCGTCGTTGCGCCAGTCATAGGAACTGCCTGGAAGGGGGCGAGCAGTACGCTGCAGGATGCCAGAACACTGTGCCGACGTCAGATCACTGTTGACCGCCAGCATCAAACCGACGACGCCAGCAACATATGGACTGGCCATGCTCGTGCCGGTCATGCCGATCCACTGCTTGTCGTCTTCACTGAACCCTTTGGCGGCAACAATGTCCGTTCCGGGCGCAGCAATGTCGGGCTTTGCGCGATCATCGCGTGTCGGCCCCTGGCTGCTTGAGATGTTCATGCGCTGCCGCGCTTCGTCCAGGTTCGCAACCGCGATGACACGGTGCGCGCAGGCGAGCGAACTGATCGAATGCGAGTCCACATTCGATCCCTCGGAAAAGAACGAGGGAAACCGGTAAAGCCGCAGGCTGCCATGCACGCCAATATCGATCGGATCGTCGCGTTCAATCCAGCAATTGAAGCGTCCGCTTCTGATCTCGTCACCGACTAGCCTCACCTTCCAAACGCCCGCCTCGACCCCTCGCAGGCTATCAGCCTGAAGATTGGGCGTCAGATAGATGGCTGCGTAGTTGCTACCGTTTGTCGGGTGGTAGAGCTCGTTATAGATCGAGACGGTCGTTCCGCTGGCCATGCGCCGGTTCTGGACAAACTCTTGAGGACGAACCGTGATCCAGTCGGCGTTGGCGCTAGGCGGTTTGACCATGACCGTGATGCGATCCTGGGCGCCGTACCAGATTTCCAGCTCGTTTTCGGACATGTCCTCGATGCCGTTGCCGATGACTGTCCATTCGAGATCGACAGCCAGACCACGTGAGGCGATATGGCCGCTCGAATGAATGCGGCCCATGATGAACCCCATATCTTCGGCGGTCTCGCCCTTCTCCTGGCCGGCGTTACCCGCAGCCACGGAAATGGCTCGTCCCGGCGTCGAAAGCAGCGCGTCAATCCAACGGCAGACGCCATTTGATCCATCGTGGCCAGCGCCGTTCGTGCCGAGGCTGATATTGATTGAGATTGGTTTGCCTTCACGCTCAGCAATCTCAAGCAGATACTCAACTGCATGAACGATCCGCGTCGAGTCGCTGAAGGTTGCGCGCCGCTCCTTGGTTCGATCTTCAAGCATTGGGACCGAAATCAAGACGGCCGCGATCGCCGCCTTGGGGCACAGGCCGCTATTGCCGGCCGCGATGCTGGTAACATGGGTGGCATGCGACCCTTCCGATCGCTGCGATTGCCGCTCTGTGAACGTGGCCGGAAAACCGCCCTTCTTCTTGGCTGCGGCTATCGCCCTATCCATCAAGTCCTTGGTCAGTTCGCTGCCATACTCGAACTGGCTCTTGCCGTTTTTAGATGGGGGCTCGCGGAAATCTCCGCCTTGGTCCCAGATCGAGAGAAACCGGGTATTGCCCGCATCATCGAGAAAGTCAGGATGCGCGAAATCGAAGCCGCCCACATCAATTATGCCGATCATCACCCCTTCGCCGTCACGGTGAGCTTTGCGCAGGGACGCATCAAATTGCACCCGACTTGAAGGGGGCGAAGCCAATTGCGGCGTGACGACTGGTCGGTCGAAACTTATCGGCTCGGATGGATGCACAAAGGCAACGTTCGGATCAGCCTCAAGCTCCGCCAGCGCCGTAATGGGTATAGTCGCGGACACAAGATTTCGTCGCACCAAAACCTGCCCGCCCAAGGACGCCTTATCCGACGTCGTCGCACTCGCCGCCCCGGCTGTCGCGATACGCTTGACGCGGTCGGCTGCCATGCGCTCGGGCCTTCCCCCGTCGTCAACGCCGCCGTCCCGGTAAAGTTCGACAAACACATTAACGTAGGACTGATCCGCTTGCTCGGTTGCCGCTAGCTTGGGCCGTTTAGGCAGTTTCGCGCGCGCAGGGACCTTTGCCGGGCTCATTGGGATGCTCTCGCGAAACAGCGAAAGATCGAAGCTTGCGGGGATGCCCAGCGATTCCGTTGACAGGCTCGGAACCGTTGCCACCGTCGAACTGATGTCAGATCTGAGGAGATTGACCGTCGCGGCCCCGTTTTTCAGGCAACGCAGTCGCGGGTGAAGTCTGCGAGAAATCTGATCACTCACCGCCACTGCCTGCCTCCCTCAAGACCAGCCAAGTAACGAAATCCACGTCAATTACACAATGCTGCGTAACAAACGTGCTTTTTTCAAGCTGCATCTTCAGTGACATAGATGCGGACCCAAAGCAACACGTGAGCAACGACTTTGATGTCTTATGTTCGACTTCAGTCCTTCTCAGGGTTTTGTTGCACTGCTCCTAACCGACCGCATCGTCGGTGACAGGCTCGTCAATGAGGTTCTCGGCACGTTCCGACAACCAGACCGATGCGTCCTCGATGGCTACCGCGTCGCCATGATCGGCAAAGTACCTACCCACGGTGCGATACCGCGCTCCAAATCGATCTGCAAAGATTGACCGCATCGTCTCGCTTCGGCTCAGCACGCTGTTGAGCGCCGGGCCCGCCCCCCACACGATCCACGTTGCAAGGGCAGCCTAGCGGCAAGTGCGATCTGTTGTGAGCTACCAATAAAATCTTCAATCTTTGGCGCTTCCTGAATACTCATCAACCTCTCGCAGGCGGGACCATTGAAAACGCGGCGGTGATCGCCTCGAGCGTCACATCCAGTGCGTTCGAAAAGGTCCTGCCCTTCTGCCAAATCGCAACGTAGTGATAGAGCGCGGACGGTTCTACTGGCCTTACTCCCAGCTGAAACGCCACGTACTCACGCGCGATGATCTCGTTTGTAATCGAAATGCCCAGGCCAGCCGAGACGTATCCGGCTTCGTGACCGTTGCAATCGAATTCCACCAGTATGTCCGGCTCAACGCCGGCGAAGCGCAAGGCATTGAAGTTCATCTGGTGAGCGGCGAACTGGGGATCGATATCGACGATCGTTTCGCCTGCCAGGTCTTGCGCCTCGACACAGGTCTGTTTTGAAAAGCGGTGGTCGGGATGGAAGATGCATACGTTGCGAGCTGACCCAAGCGGCGCCCATTCAAACAGACTTGCGTCCAGCGGCAGTCTCGAGATTCCGAGATCTGCGCGCCCGGCCAGGATGTGCTCCCCGATCTGGTCGTAGCTACCCGAGATCGACCGCACATTCGAAGCGGTCTGTGAGCGAATAATCGCCACGACCTTGGGCAAGGTCACGAAACCGAAAACAGATGGCGCGGCAATCGCAATCCGCTGCTTTTCCTCGTTCTTCATAGCGAAGATCGACGCCTCCAGGCGATCCAGCGACGTCAGGGCAAGTTCTACGTTCCGCAGGAGTTCCCAGGCTTCCTGCAAGGGAACGATGCGGTTGGCTGACCTCTTGAACAATGTGATGCCGAGCGTGGTCTCGAGCAGCTTCACATGTTGACTGACGGCGGGCTGGCTTATCCCGAGCGCTGCCGCCGCCCGCCTTGTCGATCCGGCCCGCAACACTTCCCGGAAGACCTTCAACTGACTCAGCATGCGCCGGATCTGATGCGGCTCCTTCGACCAGGAGTTTTCGAGCGCCTCCCAGACCTCCTCCTGACGGGCGTGATCGTCGGTCACGGTAAAGGCCATGAGCTGTTCGAGCTGCATGCCCTCCTGCTCGTAGACCTCGTGCAGCTTGCGCGAAACTTTTGCGAGCCGCAGGCGCTGCTGGACAAAGGTAGCGGACACGAAGAAGCGTGCCGCAATCTCCTCGTGGCTGGCGCCTTGGTCGTGCAGGGTTTGGAAGGCCCGGAACATATCCAGGGGATGTAAATCTTCGCGCTGAAAATTCTCGGCCAGCGAATCCTCCTCGATCGGGACCGCGCTGTGGGCGTCGCTGACGACGCAGGGAACTGGCTCGGTCTTGATCATGCGCTTCTGCTTGACCAGCAGTTCCAGCGCGCGATAGCGGCGCCCGCCAGCCGGCACCTCAAACATGCCGGTCTCATTGCCCTCGCCATCCAGCACTGGCCGGACGTTGAGACTCTGCAAGAGGCCGCGTCGTGCGATCGAGGCGGCGAGGTCCTCTATCGTTTCCCCGCGCTTGATGCGCCGGACATTGGACTGGCTCAGCACCAGCTTGTTGAAGGGGATGTCACGTGAAGCGTTGAGGGTGATCTTCTGCTTGGGCGTAGCCATGTGGACTGTCTCCGCGACGGGCGGCCGAGACTCTCTCGACCTCCAAACCCGTCAAAAGAAACGGGCGCAGCCCTCTCACTTTGAGGACTGCGCCGCACACCGAAAATCCGGAGGGCGACAGGGCCGCAGACACGACTTTGCGCATCTGCGGCATTGGGGATTTCAAGCTGAGATCTCACGCGCCGTCTCGGCCAGACTGGGCGGCGTGGTAGAGGATGCGTTCCGCGTCGCGAAGGCTTCCGGCCCGGCGGGCGGCCTCTGCCCAGACCGAAATCGGTAGGTCGGTGGTAAAGAGGATGTCGCGCTCGATGCCCATGCCGATAGGCAGCCGGACCGACGTCATCTCGAAGAGCGAGAAACTGCCCTGCTCGGGATATCCGAGACCGGCGAGACCGAACATGGTGTCACCATCGGCACTCAGCTCGGTTGCGAGCCAGGTTCCTTCGTCGAGCGGATTGAAGAGCTTCACGACCGGTACGTGATCGGCGTTGCGGCCATTGGCCAGCAGGCGTTTGCGCAGTTCGTCGGTGAGGAGGATCATGCCGCCCTCCTCTCGATCTCGGCCTCATCGACGTCGGCCGGGCCTGCCCTGGCTGCACCGTCAGGTTGCGGCAGGAAGGCGAGCAGCCAGTCGGCCGCCTTGCTGGCCTGGGAGGCGGCACGAACGATGGCGCGGTTGTCTTCGCGCAGGACCTCGAGCCAGGAGGCCAGGTAGTCGGCGTGGCGCACGGTTGGCACGATGCCAAGCGAGGCGCAGCAGAAGGCTGCGTTCATCTCTGCGACCAGTTCCTCGAAAGCATATCTCTTGGTGCCGAAAGCGCCGCCGAGGTCACGGCCGACGCGGGAGGGATGGCCGGTCGCATGGCCAAGCTCGTGCAGGGCGGTGCGGTGCCAGTCGATGGTCTCGAAATAGGCCTGCGGGGGCGGCACCCGCACGTAGTCCTGCGCGCCGGCACATAATAGGCACTGCTGCCACCGATGCGGAAATCGATACCTGTCGCCTTGATCAGCGCCTCGACTGTAGGCTCGATCAGTCCGGGTTCCGGTGCAGGCGGAGCCGCGGCCAGATCATCTGGCAGATTTTCGCATTGCGCGACGTTGAACACGGTGAAGCGCTTAAGGAACGGTATGGCCTGTGCTGCCTCGCCGGTTTCCCGCGCGCGATGCTTCTCGTCGTCAGGAATGAAGCGGTCAGCGTAGACGACGGTGGTCCCGTGTTCGCCCTTGCGGACATGGCCGCCCAGCGATAGCGCCTGGCGGAAAGTCAGCCAGCTTTGGACGGGAAAGCCATGCTCTACGACCGCACCCCACAGGATCAGCACGTTGATCCCGGAATAGGCGCGGCCAGTCGTGGCATTGGCCGGCATGGCGAGGGGCGCTTGCCCCGCCGTCGTTCCCCAGGGCTGCACCCAGGGGAAGCGGCCGGCTTCCAGCTCCGCGATGATCTTGTTGGTGATATCGTCATAGAGGCTTGTCCGGTCGGCGCCGGCGCGAGCGTAATGTCTGGACATCGCGGTTCTCCGCGACGGGCGCCGGAGGCCTCTCCTCCAGCCCTCAACCCGTCACGGCAAACCGGTCCGTACTCTCACTCTAGACGGCGTTGCGGGGACCTCCCGTAGAAGGGGGACGCTCTCGAATTTGGGCAAAGGCGGTCCGCGCCAAATCAAATGTCGCTAACCATCTAGTTTGGTTATTGCTACCGGACTGCGTGGCGGATGCGATCGGTAAGCGTTTGTTCGACGTCGAAATAGCCCTCCCAGGCTTCGGGCAACTGAGCCCGCGCGGCGGCGGCGAAAACATCGAAACCGTTGGCGCTTTCGCAGGAGGGCAACTCCTTCCAACTGACGGGCACCGCGCACGCCGCCCCCGCGCGTGCCCGAGTGGACCAGGGACAGATTGCAGTGGAGCCCTGGCCGTTGCGCAGGTAATCGAGAAATATTCGGCCCTTGCGCTTCGCCTTGCTCATGTTGGCGACGAAGCGCGACGGATCTGTACGGGCCAGTAGTTCGGCGAAGTCTTGGCAGAAGCTCTTGACCTCGTCCCAGTCTGCCTCGGGGACGAGCGGCACGACCACATGAACGCCCTTGCCGCCGGACAGCAACGGCCACGACTGCAGTCCAAGCGCTTCCAGAATGCCTCGAATGTCGAGGGCTGCCTGCTTGACGGCAGTGAAGCCCAAGCCTTCGTCGGGGTCGATGTCGAAGATCATGCGATGCGGCAGATCCGGCTGCTGGCGCAGGCTTCCCCAGATGTGGAATTCGAGCACGTTCATCTGGACGCCTGCGATCAGCCCAGCCAGGTCATCGACCCACAAGATGCGGCTTTCCTTCCCGGACATCTTCTCCAACTGGCCGTCATGGATGGCCTTGGGCATGCCGGGCAGTCTGTGCTTCTGAAAGAAGGTCTGCTGCAGGTCGCCATCGGTATCGCGCACCAGCGACAGCGGTCGATCCTGGATGTGCGGCAGCATCTTCTCGGCGACCACGGCGTAGTAGGCTGCGAGCGTGGCCTTGGTCACCTTGGTCCCGGGATACATGACCTTGTCTGGATGCGTCAGCTTGACGCCGACAGCAGCGGCGATCTCCTTGCCGATTCCCGGATCGAGATTGGCGGAGCCAGGAGTTGCCGGCGTCTTCGGCATTTCCATTACCACTTGGTCGGCTCGCTTATCTTCGCGCATGCCCTCAAAGCTTGGATGTCGCAAGCTGCCGTCCGGTGTCACTTCGGCATAGGTGACTTCGGCAACTAGCTCGGGCTTCACCCACCGGGCACGGCGGGCAATGTCTCTCGGAACGGAAACGAAAGCCGGTTTCTCAACACGGCGTTTCTCGAGCTTCGCGAGGATGTCCTTGCGCATCGCCGCGGTGAACCCCGTGCCGACGCGGCCGCGATAGATGAGCTTGCCATTCTCGTAAGTGCCGAGGATCAACGATGCCATGCCACGTCCTGTGTCACTTGGGCGGTAGCCGCCGACGACGAATTCCTGTCGCTTCGTGCACTTGATCTTGAGCCAACTCCCGGTGCGGTCGCCGACGTAGGAGCTGTCGGCGCGCTTGGCGATGACGCCTTCGTGGCCGCCCTCGCACATGGCGTCGAACACCCTTCTGCCCTGGTCGACGATGTGGCTGGAGAATTGCAGGCTGTCGTCAGGGCGGCGCGCGCCCAGCAGGGACTCAAGTCGCGCCTTGCGCTCAAGGAGCGGCAGGGTCGACAGATCTTCGCCATCGAATTCAAGCAGATCGAAGGCGTAGAACTTGAGGGGCATACCCGCGGCGATGCCGGTTTTCAGCATGGAGAAGTTCGTGCGGCCATGACTGTCGATGGCGACGATCTCACCATCGATCAGCACCGCGCCTTTGGTCAGTCTCTGAAGCGGCGGTAGGATGACCTTGAACTGTCGGGTCCAGTCGTGGCCATTGCGGGTATAGACAACGACGTTCGAGCCGGAGATGGCGACTTGGGCACGATAGCCGTCGAACTTCATCTCGAAAAGCCAATCCCCGCCGACCGGTATGTGGTCTGTCAGCGTGCATAGCTGGAAGGGACGAAACCGCGGGAGCCGATTTGTAGGGACAGATTCTGAGTCTCTGGGCCGTGTGCGCCTTTTACTGAGGGTACCGTCTACAGCCGACATGCGGAACTCGGATACATAGTCCGATTCAATACCCTGCCTCGGATTCGGTTCCATGCCCACCCGTCCCCACGCCGGCGACCGTCGGCGCCCAAAGGAAGGACGGCGTATAAAACGCAGTCCTGCGCGCGTCCGCAACAGCGGACAATTGCCGCGCGTAGGACGGAGGAAATTCGCCCCCGCCGCGGGCGGTGAACAGGACAGCCGTAGGAGCGTCAGCATAGCGCCGGCCGCAGGACGGGACGCGGGACCGACTGTCCCCGTTCGCGGTGGTCCGCGTATTTTGCGCCGAAGCCACCGGCGGAGGTCGCGCGGAGGTCCGGCTCTCGACAGCTGACCGAGATCGGATGTCCAAACCCGAGCCGAGATGGCCTAGACGAAATCGATGAGGTCTTGCATCTTCACCCCTCAATTGCGTGGCAGCTTGTGAATTTCCAACCTGACAGGCCCTCCCCTGTCACAACTTGTGCAGAATAGCGCTCGCTCTACTGAACTGAACAGAGCGCCTTTGCCATAGCGTTTGATGAGGCCGGCAGGCTTTACCGTTGCATGGTGCGAACAGGATCTGCACCAGGCCCGCAACACATGCCACTCGCGAAGATCTCCAAGAGCAACATCGAGGCCGGCGTGAACGCTGCCGTCGATAATCGTCTGTGGCGGGATTGTCACCTCGCCGGGTGTCAGGATTTTCTCCATCACATGCCGACTGTTGTAGTGGATCAGCAACATCCCCGGGCGGCGCCGGATGGCGGCTTGCCAGGCTGCCTGACTCACCGTTGAATCGGGAGAACGCGAAATGGTTTCTGACAAACCCTGCTCCTCGCGATCCCAGACCTCGATCCGAAAATTGTCTTCCGCTGTTTTTGCCATAGCTTCGCCGGCCAGCGCGATTGACGCCGAGCCCATGGTCCTTTGCTGTTCCAGATCACGCTGAAATAAGGAATATATTCCTCACTCGTCAAGGTCGCGCTTGATTTTTTGTTCTCTTTTTGTTCACTATCGGCAGCAGTAGGCTAAAGGAGGCGAACCATGGAACTTCGCTTGAACATCGAGGACGCAACACCCCAAGAGCTCGCACGTGGTATCGCGGCAGCCGAAGCAGTGTTTGCACGCGCCAGCATTACGGCTTTGCAAGGCGCGGAAGGACTGTTTGCGTTGGAAGGATGGGATATCAAAGGCTTTCCCGAAGACGACAAACCTACGGAGGACGAGGACCGGGCTGCCACAGTTTGGTTGGAAGCCGACGAGGCTGCTGCGGCGGCGTGTTGTGCGGGCTGGCCGGAGGAAAAAGTTCCGCACCATCAGGTCATGGAACTGATCAACGCTCCCCGCACGAAGCTGCAAGCCGAAGCCATTCCTGACATCTGGCCGGAGCGGAAGCAACTCTATCCTGACGTCGTCAAGCGGCTGGAGATCACGGCCGGCCCAGACCGTCAGATCGATTTCGATATTGCCTTCGTTCTCGGTTGGGTACCCGAGCGGCCGACGCTGGACCGGGTCGAGCCGCTTTCGGAAGATGGAGACCGTATCCCCTTCTTCACCAGCGACCTTGCCCAGGTCGAAGAGATGGCTCGCAAGGCGCTCAAGGACTGGACAATCGAGATTGACCGAGATCCCTGTGATGCCCACGTTTTCGACCCGGCGGCCAGCGATGACGATGATGAATTGCGCATGGCGGCATGGCGTGATTTCGACGGCTCCTTGCATATGGAGAAGCCACCGGCAAATCCTGCAATCGCGCTGACGCTGGCAATGATGCGCGGCCAGTCCATGCATTTCGAATAGGCGGTCAAACGCAGTCGGGGCTCACCGACGCCATCGGTGATCGATCGCGACTGGCCACAGGACTCATAGCAGCCCGAATGCCATTGCGGTGAGGAAGGCCACCACTAGCACCACAAGGACCCCAATAATCAGCCAGACGGCGCTCTTGGCGTCCATTTAAACCCTCAACTGTCGGTTCCATTGATCATATAGTGCGACGCGAAGACGCTCATCAGCCACTGTGGCTCCAGCGGAGACTCCTCCGGGGCGAACCGACGGGTGGTGGAAATATTCGCGCGCAAAAGGCCGGCCGGCTTACCGGCCTCTCGCGCGTTCGGTCTCAAATGGCTGCAGATTTGGATGTAGGCCGCTCGCGGCGCGCGAGCAGCTTGTCGATCCGCCTCCCGTCCATATCGAGGATCTCGAAGCGCCAGCCCTCATAGTCAAAGTGCTCACCAGCTTCAGGAAGATGCCCAAGCCGGGACAAGGCGAACCCGGCGATCGTATGAAAATCACCCTCTGCCGCCCCTGATCGAAAGCCCAGGCGAGCGAAGGCATCGTGCGCCAGCATCATCCCGTCGATCTGCAGGGAACCGTCATCACGCTCGACGACGTCGGGGTCTTCACCATCCAGGTCCGGAAGGTCGCCTGCGATGGCTTCGAGCAGATCGGTCTGGGTGACGATCCCCTCCAGAGCACCATATTCGTCGATGACGATCGCCAGGCGCACCGGCGCCCGCTTGAACTGATCGAGCACGCGGAAGATTTGCGTTCCTTCGTGGACGATCACGGGTTCGCGGATAACCGCCATCGGATCGAGCGTTTTTCCATCGAGCACCTGGTCAAGGAGATCCTTCTTCAGGATCATGCCGAGCGGTTCGTCAATCCCGCCCCGGCCGACCAGAAGCTGCTCATGACGACATTCGCGGATGGTGCGCAGAATCTCGTCTGCGCTGTCGTCAGCGTCGATCCAGTCGATATCGCGTCGCGGTGTCATGATATCCGCGATGCGCCGATCTCCGATGTTGAAGACACGCTCGACAAGTTCCTGCTGAGTTTGGTGAAGCAATCCTGCCTCCTGGCTTGCCGCCACGAGCAGCTTCAGCTCTTCAGGCGAATGCAACGACTCCTCCCCTGTGCCTGGGCGCAAACCGCAGAGACGCAGCACCAGATTGCCGAGACCGTTCAGAGCGAGGATCGCTGGTCTCAGCAGAAAAAGGAACAAGCCGAGCGGGCGTACGACCCAGAGGGCCGTGCCTTCACTGCGTTGAAGCGCCAGGCTTTTCGGCGCCAATTCGCCCAGGACGATGTGAAGAGCGGTGATGATGATGAAGGCGATTGCGACGGCAATCGTGTGCGAAGCTGCCGTGGCCAGGGACCCCATCGCTCCTAAGAGGAGTGGCTCGATCAGATGGGCAAGTGCGGGTTCGCCAACCCAGCCGAGCGCCAGCGATGAAATGGTGATGCCGAGTTGGGTCGCGGCAAGATTGGCATCGAGATTGACCAAGGCTTTTTGAAGCCGCCCGGCGTTCAAGCGCCCGGCGGTTGCAAGCTCGTCGACGCGGCTGCGTCTAACCGCTACCAGGGCAAACTCGGCGGCGACAAAGAAGCCGTTTGCGCCTACGAGTACGAGAACCAACAAAATTCCAAGAATGTCGCGTAGACTACCATCGTCCGCCGGCATGATATCCTCTGTATGAAAAAGCTACGGTCGTCTCTGAAGCGTATTTGCCGCTATCGCGCAACCGCCGTTCGGCCTTGAACATCATTGCGGAGCTATCACGGTAGCGTCGCTGACTGCCGGTCAATGAGTGGCAGAATGACCAAATCCTCTCTGCAGACGGCCGAGCTCAAACTGGCTTCTCGGTGATCAAGGTCAATGGCAGCGCTGCGGACAGATCGCCTTTGATCCAGTGATTTAGTAAAATCACCGCGATCCCGGCGAGGATCGCCAGCACTATCATCCAAATGATCTTCTGAAGATCGGTCATCTCATCATCTCCCGAGGCGCACCGTAGGGCCCGGTGCGAGCCAGCATCCGGTCTCGTCGCGGTTGAACTCAGTATGAATAGCCACCCCGGACATCGCGGCTCACCATCCTGAAGGTCGCGCTGGCGCGCTAGCGGACTCTTATCCACGTTTATCGCCGTTCGTCCGAATTACTTCTCGCGGCCGGTAACCGGACGTTCTCCCGTCGCAGAAGCCGTTGAACAATTGAGCCCTTCGAGTACCTTTTCCGACTGCTTGACCTTCACGATTCGATCTTACGCCTATGGACCGAGCGTTTTGAGGCGGCGCACATCATCGGCGGTCTCAGCCAACAGCCAGTCACGGAATGTCGCAATTTTAGGGAGCATCGACGTCGCCTTGGGGCAGACGATCCAGTAGGTCTTGGACAATCGCAGAGCCGTGGCGAATGGTCTTACGAGGCGCCCGTTGATGAGGTCCCAAGCCGCAAGCGTGGTGCGGGCGAGTGCAACACCTTGGCCGTCGACAGCGGCGTCTATGACCATGCTGGCGCGGTTCAAGACCGGTCCGTGGGAGAGATCGGTATCGACCACGCCGGCGGCCTCGAGCCATTCCGACCAATCCTTTCGGTCATCAAGATGCAGCAAAGGAAATTTCAGCACATCGGACGGCTCGCGCATCCGCTGGTGAAGCTTGGGACTGCAAACCGCGAACAGTTGCTCGGAGCACAGGCGGACAACATCATGCCCCGCCCAGTTGCCATCGCCATGCCGCACGGCAAGATCGACGTCCTCTCTGGCGAAGTCGACGTGATGCATGGTTGCGGAAATCCTGAGATCGATGTCCGGATGCGTCTCGGCAAACCTGCCAAGGCGGTTTACCAACCACTTGGCGGCGAAGTCGGGAGACGTGCTGACCGTCAGCGCTCCGGCCCGAGATAGATGCTGGATGCGTTGCGTGCCGAGAGCAATACGGTCGAAGGCATCGCGCACCACCTCCAGATAGGAGAGGCCGGCCCGCGTGATGCTCAGCTTTTGACGTTCGCGATCGAACAGCCTGATGCCCAATTCGAGCTCGAGCGCCTTCACCTGATGGCTCACCGCACCCTGCGTCACGGAAAGTTCGTCCGCCGCCCTGGTGAAGCTCTCGTGGCGCGCCGCCGCCTCGAAGGCTTTGAGGGCGTTGAGTGATGGCAGTCGGCGGGCCAATTTCGCACCACATCATGAGAAAAATTGGGCCACGCACGAGAAACCATGCTTTGCACCCGCAGGCAGATTGGAGCATTTCCGCACCACACGTCAACCAGCGCACTGCGGAAGGATGAGAAATGTTGAACCCCCTGCTGATTGAGACGCCGAGGCGTTCATCGCCCGAGGGAAATGCCCATCGCGTCATGGAAAATTTGGTGCGCTCGATCGCGTCGGTGGCGTGCTGGATCGAAATCCATCGCCAACGGGAACAGCTGGCCGAACTCGAAGACCATCAGCTGGCAGACTTGGGTCTGAGCCCTGCGCAGGTTCGGAAGGAATGTGCAAAGTGGCCGTGGCAGGCCTAATTCTCGGCTGAGGACGACATCCTCACGGGCCGCGCGCGATCAGCTGTGTCTTCGTCAATCAGCGAAGCAAGATTTCGTGGATCGCGAGGGCGATCAGGGCAGCGCCAGCCAAGCTCTCGATGGACCCGGGGGATCGCTTCGAACAGGCACGACCTACCTTCGACAAACTACACCAGGCGTTCACGCAGTAGGATCGACAGACGTGAGGACGATGGCTCGAGACTTGCGCAATGGCTCCGCCGGTACCGTCTCACGGATAGGGCGTGAGGAAGCTCTTTGGCAACGGCTGGTGCTGATCGTTGACGATCTCCACAGGGCGCGACTCGAAAACCACTTCACCAGTCTTGTATGAGAACGCACCGTCCTTTGCGATCAGAAAGCCGAGGGCGAATTTGCGGGATTTGTTCCAATCGCCTTTTGCTGCGACGAAGTCACTCAGCAACACGATGTCCTCGTCGTTGGACCGCATGTAGTCGAGCAGCGCGGTAGACTCCCCGAGTGCTTCCTTGCGCCCGACCCAGTCGATACATCGCCGAAACAACTTCGGATCGAAACATTTTGAGCGGAAGGAGTCAGCGCCGTTGTCGTCGCGATCGGTGTCGCGCATCGACTTTGTCGTCCACAGCTCGGACTCGAAATCCCGAAGCTGGCCCGAGACATTGCTTCTCAGCTGCGACTTTTGAGCTCCGCCTTCCCCGTGCGTGGCAAAGAGGTCGGAGAGTCTCTTCATCTCGTCGATGGCCATGCTGCCGTAGAATGAGCAGAAGGCGAAACCCTGCGTCAGAGCATGGTCGTTCAAGACGATTTCCAGGCCGTTGCCGATCAGCGTGACATATCCGAGCACTCTGCCGAAGACATCAACCGCGCCATCGATCCCATCCGCCAGGATTCTGACCTTCGCGTCGACCAGAACTTCCGGAGTGGCCGAATTGAACGAGCCGATGCCGAGCTGCGTCCTTAGGCCGTTGGCGAAAAGATCGGTGCAGAGTTTGCCATAGGGCTGGCGATAGGACTTCTGCCGGGCAATGTGCTTGGCGATCCATTTGGCATAGTCGCCGTCGAACATGCCTTCGCGATAGTTGGGCGAATAGTGCGTTTCCGGCGCATCAATGCCCTGCAGCCGGACGGAAAGCGACACTCCTCCGGCTTTGCGGAGGATTGACTTGAATTTCTCCTCTCCTGGATTGTTGTCGTCGGGTTGAAACGTGCCACCTCTTTCAAAAAACGCTCCAACATTCGTCGAGGCCCCGTCCCCGACATACTGCGCTGACGCAAGGTCGGGAATGAATTTCAAGGTGTCGACGTCTGACGAACCGTGAGGCCAATATTGAAAGACGTCGACTTTGCCTTGGATATCAACGATGCCCATTTCATGCCCTCTCGTTTAGTTTAAAACAGGATGAATTCGGCCTTGAAAATATTGCAAGAACATCACGAGCGCTGAGTACGCCGTGAACCGCCTGGAAGACGATTGACCAGATCTGGACCAGGCAAGTAAGTGGATGGAATCGCCGTCAGGTGACTCGACATCGCTAGCTAGTCTGACTGTGCATCTGCCGCTCGATCGCCGCCGCGGTACGAAGGCTCAGCGCGGCGAGCGTCAAGGTTGGGTTCGCTGTGGCACTACTCGAGAAAACGCTCGAACCGACGATCCAAAGGTTTGGAACGTCATGCGACCGGCCCCAACGATCGACGACGGAATTTGTCGGCTCGTCGCCCATGATGCACGTTCCCATTATGTGCGCAGCGGTGTTCCATTTTCCCGGGGGCATTTCCTGTTCGTTCTCGATCGTTGCGCCCATTATACCAAACAGATCCTTCGCTGTGTCGAAGCCTTCATTCAAAGCTGATCGCACATAGTCACCAACATCGAAGGTAAATCGAGGTCTCGGAATCCCCAATGCATCAATCTTTGATGAAAGATCAATCTGATTTTTACTTTCTGGAAGCATCTCAGTGGAAAAGCTTAACCGTAACATCTTCGGTATCTGGCTTGCAATCTCACTCGGCAAAGCAGAACCGAACTTTCCGCCACTTAGAAGTTTGTCGATCACGGTGGCAGGAGAGCCGGCGCGTCCCCAGCCGTCGTTGCCGATCGTCATGCGGAAGGCACTGCGATTGCTGCGGAAGGCGCCGTCCCGAAATGCTTCAATACTGGAGATCGTTTGGGGCCCTCGAAACGGATAGAGCGGCTCGGGAAACAGGGCGGTTACCTCAAATTGGATGTGATCCATGAGATTTCGCCCCACCTGATCGCTTCGATTAGCGAGATTGCCAGACATCAGCAGGATCTTCGGAGTCTCGATCGCGTGAGCCGCGAGCACCACGACTTCCGCACTGACGGACCGTTCCTTCTGTGGATCGTCAGACCGCCAGTCCTTGTAAAAGACTTGGCGCACTCGCCCATCTTCCTCCTTACCAAGGCGAGTCACCACGGCGGCTTTTTTCAGTTCGACCCGACTACCCGGATCCTGAAGCACCCGCCGCAAATGAACCGTTGCATCATACTTGGCTTGGATTGGACACAGCGGAATACAATTTGAATGGCCCTCGCAGGCCGGTCGTTCATCATATTCGACGGTGTTTCGAGCTTGCGGCGTGGTAACGACTTGCACCGTCTTTCCTCGCACCGTTCTTCCCTCGATGCGATTCTTGACTAGGTGATCACTGTATCCAAATGGGATGCCGCGCATGGGAAACGGTTGACTGCGGTATCCACCGTGGAGCCCGTCCCACTCTTCGTGATTCCCAGAAACGCCGAGTTCCGCCTCAGCTTGGCAATACCAAGGCTCCAGTTCGTGGTAGTCGAGCGGCCAATCGCAGCCTACGCCAAAATTAGTCTTAAGTTTGAAATCGCTGGGGATGAACCGAGGGCAATTCCCGCGCCATGACCATGTGCTTCCGCCAACCATACGGTTGTAACCGGCTTTGAACGGATCCTTGGTAGCTAGCGTATAGTCGTAGTACTTCTCCTTCCCTTGGTCCCTCTGCTCTGCGAGACTGAGCTGGGACTTTTCTGGTGCTGGCGCAAAAATTCGGCTTTCGAGGTCCATGTATGGCGCATACATGTCACCGCGGCTGCCCTGAGAATCCATAGTGTGGTGGAATTGGATCCGTTGGCCGGCTGTGATGCCATTATCCCCAGCCTCGATGATCAAAATCTTATAGCGACGAGAACGGCTGAGTTTCCAAGCACAAAGGGCACCGGCGACACCAGATCCTATGATGACAATGTCGTAGTCGCTTGCCATGATCATCTCCGGCCGCGGGCAGGCGGCACCCGATCCATACTCAAGGCTGCTTGGTCCAATACCCGTGCGGCTGGTTTGAAAAACCGATAGGGTGCGCCCTGATGAGAGGCCAAACAAGACCTTCCTCATAGTAACCGCCGTCGAGGAGTTCCCCCATCGCCTCAGCCTTGAACTGCGAGAAGTACCAGATGTTCACGATCTGCTTGGCGACGAACTCGTTATTTTTGTAACCTTGCGTCGCCTTCAACGCTGATAGTAACAGGTCGTCTATCTTGGGTTTTGGTTCGATCGATGTAATAGACTTATAAGCGTCGATCAGGATTCTTAGTCCATCGGGAAGCACTGACAAAAGGCGTCGACGATATTCCGCAGCGATTGGGCGAGCCAATGTTGCATCCTCCGGATCAATTACAATATTGTATTGACCAGTAAGCAACGCTGATAATTCTAAGAATTCGTCGATTTCGTCCCGCATTGCATTCACCCCATGCATTATGGCGCACCAGCGAATATTCATTGAGAACCTTGCATACTGCGGGATACATGTCCATCACCATTTGTACCTGGGCCGAGGGACCGCCGACGATCAGTTTCCCGGACCAGTCAGAAATGCCACCAACCTGACGGTGTTGGGATGGCGCTTGTCTAACCTTGCTGTTCTTTAGGTCAAACAGCCTCAGGCCGATTAAATCTACCACACCGCCACGCCGACAAGCACAATGCCGGCAACGCCCTGGGTGATCGCTTCGAACAGGCGCGACCTGCCTTCGACAAACCACACCAGGCGTTGACGCAGTAGGATCGACAGAATTGCGACGGCCGAAAGCGTGATCGCCACGCCAATCATCATCGGGCCGGCGAACAAGATGCCGGCCGCCGGCACGCCGCGCGCGATCGCAAACGTCATGACGAACAGCGAGCGGACAAGGAATCAGTCCAGCCATGACTGCGACGGCTTCGCCTTCGTGCTTGTGATGATGCCCATGGCTGAGTGCCCCCCACAGCATCCATAGGCCGATCAACCCAAGCAGTCCGCGGCTGATGTCTTCCGGCAGAGTGCGCGGCCAACGCTCCCCAGGGCGATTGAGACAGAATCGCTGTTGTCACATGGGTGATCGATAGGGTTGTCGATACGAGGAGGCCGTGAGAAACCTTTGCGTCCGAACCCGCCAGATACGTGGTCTGCTCGGCCAGAGCCAAATGGATTGTGCGTTGAAACTCTATAAGCGTTTGGAGCACGGTCATCATTTCGCTTGTCGTTGCCAAGTCAGGAACGCATTTGCGGCGGCTACTAACCATCCCGACGTTCCTCGGGTGGACGGACCTTGCGGAACATGGCGAGCAGAAGGATGTCGTAGACAATCTTCAAGGCGCCGGCGATGAGCAGTGGCCAACCGAAACCTGAAACAGCGAGCAGGGAGCCGGCAAGAACCGGACTGGCGGCTGCCGCGAGGCTGCGCGGAACCGCGGTGACACTCGCTGCTGCTGCTCGCTCAGCCGGCGTCACCACCGCCATGACGTAGGAGGTGCGGGTTGGCACATCCATCTGCGACAACGCGCTCCTGATAAGCAGAAGTACGATGACCGGACCGAGGCTCGGCATGAAGGGAATGAGCAAAAGGCAAAGACTGGACGGCAAATGCGTGAACACCATCGTATTTACAAGCCCGATCCGTTTGGCGATTTGAACTGCCACCAGGTAGGACGCTGCCGAGAGGATCCCCGTGAAGAAGAAGATCGCGCCCGTCGCTGCGAGCGACAGGCCGAACTGTTGGAAAAGCCACAGAGCCAGCAGTGACTGAACCACCAGGCCGCCTGCAAAGGCGTCGAGACTGAAAAGCGCAGCCAGCGTCAGGACGATGGCTCGCGACTTGCGCAATGGCTCGGCCGGTGTCGCCCCCGGATCAAGCGGTTCATTCGGCAACCGTCGATATAGAAGCAACGATCCCACCCCCAAGGCCGCATAGAGGAGGAAAGCGATCTGAAGCGCCTGCCTGAGTTCCAGTCCGACAAGCTGTCGAAGCATGTCAGGTGCGCCGGCCGCCAGAGCGCCGACAGCGCCAACAAGTGACCCCACCACACTATAGCGTGCAAAGAGCGCGGTGCGGTCGCGATCCGTCACGCTATGAGCGAGTTGCGCATGCTCCAGCGGCAGAAACACGCTGACGTCGCCCGAGGATGGGTTCAGCGTCCCGAGGAAGGCAATCACGAGAAGCGGCCAGAAATCCCTGACCAGGGCGAAGCTGATCCCGGTGGCGATCATCAATACGGCCGCTGCGATCAGGAGCGATCGGCGCGCGAAATGATGTGCCACAAACCCAACGGACAAGGTAAGCGCCGCCGAACCCGCCAGTGTGGCCGAAGCGAGGAGCCCGATCTGGAAGGCATCAAAGCCCAACACGGCCAGATAGGCAGGGAGGAGGAGACTGACCAGTCCATCGCCGAACGCCCGCAATCCCCTCGAAGCCAGTAGATAGGTGGCTGACGGCCCGGCACCGGAAGGAAGGAGCGCAAACCTCTGCTTCGCCACCGGAGTGCCCAATGCATTTGCCGACTGAGCCGTCAAAGATGCCTCCTGCCCGGAGAATGGGGCCAGCCCGCACGGCTCAGATCGATCCGCTGACCACGCCGTAGAGCAGGCCAAGGCTAGAACATGCCGCCAGCACCGGGATCATCCCGATCTTGAAACGAAACACAGCCAGCAGCGCGCCGAGTGTCAGGATCAGCGAGGGGATGTTTATGGAGTTGATCACCGGCACGTCCAACGTCATCCCCAGCCAGCCGACCTCATGCAGTTCGCGGAACAATACATGAAGCGCGAACCACACAGCCAGGTTCAGAATCACACCGACCACGGCTGCCGTGATGGCAGACAATGCTGCTGACAAGGCCTTGTTGCTGCGCATCGTTTCCATGAACGGCGCGCCGAGGAAGATCCACAGGAAACAGGGGACGAAGGTCACCCACGTCGTGAGAAGACCGCCGAGCGTTCCGGCGACAAGGGAGTTGAGTACGCCCGGCGCCCGGTAGGCTCCCATGAAGCCGACGAACTGGGTGACCATGATCAACGGGCCAGGCGTGGTCTCGGCCATGCCGAGGCCGTCCAGCATCTCTCCTGGCTTGAGCCAGTGATAGTGATCCACACCCTGTTGCGCGACATAGGCGAGCACCGCATAGGCACCACCGAAGGTAACCATCGCCATCTTGGAGAAGAAGATCGCAATGTCGGTGAAGACATTGCCTTGCCCAAGAAACACCAGAAGTGCCAGGACCGGCACGAACCACAGCGCAAGAAAAACTGCCGCGATCTTCAGCGACCAACTGACGGACGGCCGGGCGTGCGCCGGCACCTCTTCGCCGAGGGCTGTATCGGCATCGGCGACCTGCTTGCCGCCGACCTTGCCATGTCCATTGCCCGACTGGAATGCAGCCCACCCAGCTCTTCCTCCGACGTAACCGATCACACCCGCGATCAAGATGACCAGTGGGAACGGCGCATCGAAGAAAAAGAGAGCGATGAAGGCTGCCGCCGCGAGCCCGACCATTGCGTTGTTCTTGAGCGCCCGCCTGCCGATCCGCAAGACCGCCTCAAGCACGATCGCGAGGACCGCCGCCTTCAAACCGAAGAAGAGAGCCTGAACGGCGCCGACGTTGCCGAAGATGGCGTAAATCCAGCTGAGCGCCATGATGGCAATCGCGCCTGGCAACACGAACAGAATCCCGGCGACAAGGCCGCCTCTGGTCTTGTGCATGAGCCAGCCGATGTAGATGGCCAGCTGCTGCGCCTCCGGTCCGGGCAGCAGCGTGCAATAGTTCAGCGCATGCAGGAACCTGGTCTCGCCGATCCAGCGC
This sequence comes from Mesorhizobium sp. M0761, assembly GCF_040320205.1. Lineage (NCBI taxonomy): Bacteria > Pseudomonadati > Pseudomonadota > Alphaproteobacteria > Hyphomicrobiales > Phyllobacteriaceae > Mesorhizobium > Mesorhizobium sp. M0761. Next base: position 58,157 of record NZ_JAMYPF010000008.1, on the reverse strand, counting down.
TTTTCCTCGACTATGATGCGGTGCATCATGGCGATCTGGCCCGCCGGCCCGCCGAAGCTGAGCGCGGCCACTCGGGCCCACACCCGCGTGGCCTCAGCGAACGAAACGCCATGACCCGGCGTGTCGTTTGGTCGGTTTGGCGCTGTCACGATACTCTCCGCATTGGCCATGGCTGGGATCACCCACGTTTCGAACGGAAATATCGATAGAGATTGTCGAACACCGAAGCGCCCTCGGCGATCCGTTGCTCGTCTCCCGCGTTCGCCATGGCGATACCAGCGATCAGGCTGGCGATGCCGGTGGTTTCCTCGCGGCCGAACTTGCCGTCCTTGAGATCGATATCGTGGACGACCTCCGCGATGGCCTGCAAAGCCGTATCGGTGATGCCGGCGCGGGCCAGCAGCACCTCGAAGCTGCAGCGGTCTCCCTCATGGGTGATTTCGCCCTCGAACATGTCGAAGCGCAATTCCCCCTCTTTCGGCACATATCCCTTGCCCGCCACGAAGCGAATGACCGCATCGGCATCGATGAAGCGACGGATCAGCCAACTGCAGGCGATGCGGTCGACATGCACATCCCGGCGTGTGACCCAGATCCGGCCCTTGAGTTCGCTCGGCTCGGCCGCCTTCTTCGGTTCCTTGGTCATGGCCTTGTCCTCTATAAGCTGTGTCTCGAGCTCGGCGATCAGTCCTTCGACGGCGAGGCGACCGCTCGCGCCGAAGAAGTCAATTGTCACGACTTCGGCGAGCCGCTTGCGCAAGTGGCCGAGTTGCGAACGCGCCTCCGCATGTCTTTCCGACATCGCTTCCGCTCTGATCCCCGCGGCAAGATCGCGTGCGTCGTTGGCGATCTCGGCGTAATCGGCGTCACGCGCCGCGTCGAACAGCGCCCTCACCTGCGCGTCCGACAGACCGTCAACCAGGCGTGCCTCGCACAACATAGCTTCGCCGCCGCCAGCGACGATCTCCTTGAGAAGCCATTCGAAATCCTCCTGCATCTCGGCATTGGCCGGCAGGGCGTAGACGGTGCTTTTGACCGCGACCGCGCCGATGCCTTGCAACCGTCGCCAGATCTTCACCCGAAAATAGGCGGGCTTGCTTGGCAGCTGATGGATCAGGAGCAGCCAGCGCTGTTCTTCCGATTGCCCCTCACTCATAGGTGAACCGTATCACGAATAAATATCAATGCAACACTTGTATCATTTTCCATTCAAGCATAGCGTTCGCGTCCTCACGGATGGGCCGTGCCGCAGAGTGGGGAACCCGATGCCACACCAGATCAAGCCGCTGCCGTTCAAGCCGCCCCGCCTCGTCGGCCTGTCCGAGCGGCTGTTGGCAAGCCACTATGAAAACAATTACGGCGGTGCCGTTCGCCGCCTCAACGCCATCGAACAACGGCTCGACGGGCTCGACTGGGGCGCGGCACCCGTCTTCGACATCAACGGGCTGAAGCGCGAAGAGCTGGTCGCGGCCAACTCGGCGATCCTGCACGAAATCTATTTCGATGGGCTCGGTGGCTCCGGCGATGCCGGAGGCGATCTCGCGGCTGCCCTGGAGCGCGATTTCGGCAGCGTGGCGGCCTGGCGCGCCAAGTTCATGGCCTGTGCGAAGGCTCAAGCCGGCGGCTCGGGATGGACCCTGCTGACCTGGTCGGAGCGCCGCGATCGGCTGACGATCCAATGGGCAGCGGACCATACCAACTGTCTCGCCGGCGGCGTCCCGATCCTCGCGCTCGACATGTACGAACATGCCTACCACCTCGATTTCGGCGCCAAGGCCGGCGCCTATGTCGACGCCTTCATGAAGAACATCCATTGGGAGCGGGTTGCTACTCGCCACCAGCGAGCAGTCGCTCTACGGGACCGTTGGGCGCCCCCAGTTTCTGATGACGGCATTCAAACGGTCGCGCCAGAGGAGTTGCGGGCGCGTCTCGATCACGGAGACGATCTCGTCGTGCTCGACGTCTGCCTCGCTGAGGATCTGGCAAAACGCAGCGATATGCTGCCGGGGGCCAAGGTCCGCGCGCCCGAGAAGATCGCCGATTGGGCGGATGAACTGCCGAGGGACAGACCGGTCATCGTTTATTGCGTCTACGGCTTCCAGGTCAGCGGTGACGCCGTCGCCGAACTGCGTCGCCGCGGCATCGATGCAAGTGCGCTTTCCGGCGGCATCGCCGCCTGGCATGCGATCGGCGCGCCAACCGTCCCGCTGGTGATGAGCGAAGAAAGGATTGCGTCATGAAATGGGTTACCCGTGAACGTCCGGTCATCGACCGCATTGCCTGCCCCTGGCTGATTGCGCGCTTCATCGACAAGGAACCGGAGTTTCTGTTCGTGGCGCCTGATCAGGTTATCCGTGTTGCCCAGGAAACGGGTGCGACGCCTTACGACGTACCGGGTGTCGAATTCACGCATGTTGGCGACGGCTGCAGTTTCGACACCTTCGTCTCGAAATACGGCTTTGAGCGCGATCCGGCCATCGTGACCATCGCCGCGATCGTGCGCGGCGCCGACACGGATCGGCACGATCTCACGCCGCAGTCGGCAGGGCTGCTGGCGATCTCCATGGGACTGCGGGACGTGACGCCCGACGACCACGAGGTGCTCAAGCACGGCTTCGTCATTTACGACGCGCTCTACGCCTGGGCTTCGGGCCGCAAAGCAGAGACGCACAGCTGGCCTCCCGCGACGAAGCCGGCGGCCGCCTGAGCGGAGCATGCGAAATGGTAGACCAATCGAATGAGGGCGTCACAGGACGTCAGCCAAGCAGCCGCGTGGTTCAGTGGATTGACCACCGACTGCCGGTTTTCACCTTCGTCAATCATGAATTGAACGACTATCCGACGCCAAGAAATCTGAACTATTTGTGGAATTTCGGCTCGTTGGCCGGGTTCATGCTGGTCGTCATGATCTTCACCGGCATCGTGCTCGCAATGCACTACACAGCGGATTCGACCCTCGCTTTCGGCTCCGTCGAGCACATCATGCGCGATGTGAATTACGGGTGGATGATCCGCTACATCCACCTCAACGGCGCATCGTTCTTCTTCATCGCGACCTACATCCATATCTTTCGCGGCCTTTACTACGGCTCATACAAGGCGCCGCGCGAACTGTTGTGGATGCTGGGGGTCGTCATCCTGCTGCTGATGATGGCAACCGCCTTCTTCGGCTATGTCCTACCATGGAGCCAGATGGGGTTTTGGGGCGCTACGGTGATCACCAACCTGTTCTCCGCAATTCCGGTAGTTGGAGAGAGCATCGTCACGTGGCTTTGGGGCGGGTTCTCCGTCGATAATCCGACGCTGCAGCGCTTCTATGCCCTGCACTACCTCCTGCCGTTTGTCATCGTCGCCGTCGTAATGCTGCATCTCGTCGCGTTGCATCGGCACGGTTCAAACAATCCGCTTGGCATCGACCGCACCGGGCCGGGAGACAGCATCCCCTTCCACCCCTACTACACGGTCAAAGACCTGCTCGGCTTGGCGGCTTTCCTGCTGGTATTCGCCTTCTTCGTCTTCTACCTGCCGAATTATCTGAATTCCACCGACGCCTTCATCCCGGCCAATCCACTGCGAACGCCCGCCGAGGTCGTGCCGCAATGGTATTTCCTGCCGTTCTACGCAATCTTGCGCTCGATCCCGAACAAGCTTGCCGGCGTCATCGCCATGTTCTCGGCCGTGGCTGTCCTCTTCATTCTACCCTGGTTGGATACATCGAAGGTCCGCAGTGCCCGCTTCCGGCCAATCTACAAGTGGGTCTTCTGGCTCCTGGTCATCGACGTCATCGTTTTGGGCTGGGTCGGCGCCAACAAGCCGGAGGGACTTTTCGTTCTCATCGGCCGCGTCGCCACATTCTATTACTTCTTCCATTTCCTGGTCGTGATGCCGCTCCTTGGCATTTTCGAGCGGCCGCTGCCGCTCCCGACCAGTATCGTCTCGGCAGTCCTGCCGAAGGGCGGCGCGCATCCTGCCGCAGCGCAGGTGCTGGCAGATACGCCGTAACCAATCCAGCCATCGAGTACCGCACCTGTCCCTAGTGGCACGGCGACGGCGAAACCAACCCAAATGCCGAGGATCACGGCCGACTGATCGATTCACAGTGAAGAAAGAGGAATACCGCTATGACACTACTTACCCGCCTGGCAGTTCTCATTGCCGCCGCAACTCTCGTCACCCCCTCGTTCGCCGCCAATCCCGATTGGAGTCAAGTCGGAAAGGCGCTGGGAAAAGGAGGAACCACGCAGGCCGACGGCGTCTATAGAGTTGGCTTGCCACGAACCGACCTGAAAGTATCGCTCGATGGGGTGGCGCTGAAGCCAGGATTTGCCCTCGGAGGCTGGATAGCGTTCGAACCAATGGGGAGCCAGACAATGGTCATGGGTGACATCGTTCTGACGCAGGACGAGGTGAACCCGGTCATGAAGAAGCTTCAAGAAGGTGGGATCGAGATCACTGCGTTGCACAACCATTTGCTGCGCGCGGAGCCAATGACCCTCTACATGCATGTCTTCGGCCAGGGCGACCCGGCCATGCTCGCCACAGCGCTTCATGCCGGGTTGGCGCTGAGCAAGACACCGATGGAGACTGCCGCGTCCGGTACCGCACAGCCGCAAACCGCCATCCAGCAGATCGAGTTCGACACGGCGGCCGTCGACAAGGCTATTGGTCATAAAGGCAAGGCCAATGGCGGCGTTTATCAGTTCACCATCCCACGAGCCGAAACGATCACGGACGGCGGCATGACGGTCCCAGTGTCGATGGGTACCGCCATTGCCATCAACTTCCAGCCGACCGGAGGAGGCAAGGCGGCGATCACGGGCGATTTTGTACTGATCGGATCGGAGGTCAATCCAGTCGTCAAAGCCCTGCAAGGCAGCGGCATAGAGATCACGGCACTGCATAGCCACATGATCGATGAGCAGCCGCGGCTCTTCTTCATGCATTTCTGGGCAAATGACGACGCCGCCAAGCTTGCGCGCGGCCTCAAGGCGGCTCTCGACAAGATGAACCTCGCGAACAGCTAGGGTCGGATCCCGTGCGCGCCGCCAGCGTGGCCTTTGGGCTCATCGCCACGATACCCCTGATCGTATGCTCCGTCGGCCCGGCTTTGGCGCAGCCGCCTCTGATCCTCGAGCGAACAATCCCGCTCGAAAACGTCTCGGGCCGCATCGATCACATGGCGATCGATCGCGTTGGGGGGCGACTGTTCGTCGCCGAGCTCGGTAACGACAGCGTCGATGTTGTCGACCTTCAGACCGGTAAGATCCTCCATAGGATCACCGGCCTGAAGGAGCCGCAGGGCGTCGCGTATCTTGCCGATCAGGACGTGATCGTCGTGGCCAGTGGCGGCGACGGGTCCGTTCGGTTCTTTCATGCAGGAGATTTGTCCTCACTGGGAACCACTGCTCTGGGCAACGATGCCGATAATGTCCGCATCGATCCGTCTTCCGGCGATGTTTTTGTTGGATATGGTGATGGCGGATTGGCCATCCTCGATCCGGCGACCCAGTCAAAGCTCGACGACATAAGACTAGCCGGCCATCCCGAAAGCTTCCAACTCGACTCGAAAACGGGCCAAGTGTTCGCCAACGTGCCGGACGCCGGGCAGATCGCCGTCATCGACCTCAAATCGCGCAAGCAGGTGGCCGCCTGGAAAACACTGGGCTTGGCGGCGAATTTTCCGATGGCGCTCGACAGCGCGGGGGGCCGGCTTGCAGTTGTGTTCCGCAGTCCGGCAAAGCTTGCCTTGCTGGATGCGGCAACTGGTGCGGTGACAGCGAGCGTCGATACCTGCGGCGATGCTGACGATGTTTTCTTCGACGGCAAGCGCGATCGAATCTATGTGAGCTGCGGAGACGGCGTGATCGACGTTGTGGACCGCAGCCCAAAAGGGCTCGGGCCGGTCGAACGTGTGGCGACTTTCAGCGGAGCCCGGACCTCGCTCTTCGCACCGGAACTCGATCGCCTCTTTGTTGCCGCGCGTGCCGGATGGCTTGGATCCGGGGCCGCTATTCTCGAATTCCGCCCTTCGCCATGATGTCGATCAAGGCATCGGTCGCCCAAGTCAAAAACCTCTTAGTTCGACGAGATCTGCCACACGGCTACGCCAGCTAGAATGAGGCCGGCGATGCCTTCGATGGCCCTGGATATGATATCAAACAGGCGTGGCCGGCTGTCGAAGAAATGCACCAGGCGCTCCCGAAACAAGATCGACAACACCGCTACGCAGGACAGGGTCAGCGCCACGCCAACCATCATGGTAATTGCAAACAGGATGCCGGCGAGCGGAACACCTCTGGATATTGCGAAGGTCATCACAAAAAGTGTCAGCGGGCATGGGATCAAGCCGGCCATCACACCCACAGCCTCGCCTTCATGCTTGTGGTGATGACCATGGCTCAGAGCGCGCCAGAGCATCCAGATACCAATCAGGCCAAGCAAGCCGCGGCTGACGTCTTCCAGTAGAGGCGCACGGCCAACACTTCCCAAGGCAATCGATACCAACGGCAACGAGAGCGCCGCGATCAGCACCGCGATCGTCACATGTGTAAAGGAAAGCGTCAGCGACACCAGAAGACCGCGCGAAACCTTTGCATCCGAACCGGCCAAATACGTGGCCAGGACGGCTTTGCTGTGACCCGGCGTCAGGGCATGCGCCGCACCGAACAATACGCCCATCGGCAGAAAGGCCATGAAGGCGAACCAGCCGCCGCCGGCCGAAAGCAGTTTGATCTGCTCGGCCAGCGCCAGATAAATCGTGCGCTGGAATTCGACAAGCGTCTGGAACATGGCCATCGAAACGGTTCCGCTTCAGCCGCACGTCAATTCAAGGCGCGTCGCGAAAATCTTGCCGAGATCGGTCCCTGTCGGGTCACTGAAGAACGCGTCTGTCAGGCTCTTCTGGTTCTGCGCGATGGCCGTGTCCGGATCTGGACGCACGACCGCGCGCGAGCAGCCTTGAGGCAGGCCAGCCACCGCAATCTTGTCGTCGTCGGTAAAATCGATCGCTGTGTAGAAGGTCGGGTCGTAGACGCCGATGCTGACTTTTCCAGCAAGAGCCAACGGGTCCTTCGGCTGCGTTTCGAACTGGACGACGAGTTGATCGTTTTCATAGCTGACGCTAAATTTCGGCGGTGGCGCCATAGCCACGTCCTTGCCATTCAAGGTCACCATCTGAAAGTAGTTGTACTCGGCCAGCGACGCATGGACGGTGAGAGCGACTTCATCGAGTTCCTTGGCATCAAGGACAAGGTCGGAATTCTTGTCGAATTCCATCAGCACAGTGCTGGAAAAGAGGTCGTCGAAACGCCAGGAGTGCCGAAGCGACTTGACCGTCCTGTCTGGACCGACGGTCAGGTCCAGCTTCGCCTCGGCAAACACATGCGGATGGGCGTTCGCCACCGCCGCGGAAGCGAGCAACAGCGCCGCGCCTGATATCATGCCAGTCAGTCGCATTTTTCGCTCACATCTTGCTCGTCGATTCCGCATCAGGCAGGACACCTGCCATTGCAAGCAGGCCGAAATGGGACATGCCCGAACAGGTCGCCATGCAACTAGCGTCTGAGCATGATCACGGCGACGCTCGTTCCGGTTGGTCCTTGTTCGTCGTCGCGCGAATATAGTTCAGGTTCTTGGTACCGACGGCGCCGATATCGCTGACCTGGAATCCGCTCTCGGTCAACAGCGAGGCGACCGAATGCATTTCCACATGACCATGTTTGTGGAGCCCGGGCAATCTGGACTTGCGCACCGGCCTGCCGAAATCGATGAGCAACAGCCGGCCTGCTGGCTTCAAGACGCGTGCCGCCTCGCGGATGAAGGCCGATCGAACGGGCTTCGACAGATGATGCAGCATAAGCGTGCCGACGACGATGTCGAATTGCGCGTCCTTGAAGGGAAGCTCCTGCGCCGTCCCGTTGACGAAAGTCAGATCGAGACCGGACCGCTCGGCCTTGGCGCGCGCCCTCTCGATCATTTCGGCCGACGCATCGACGCCGGTGACGCTTCCGTCCGAACCAACCAGCCGCTTCGCGGCAATGGCAAGGGTTCCCGTTCCACAGGCGACATCGAGCATCGCTTCGCCGGGCTGGAGCTTTGCCGGGCGAAGCATGAACTCGCGAAACCGGCCCTCGCGGCCAAAGGTCAGAACACGCGCAAGCAAATCATAGGCCGCCGCCCGGCGCAGGACGATGCCGATGCCCCTGTCGCTCGCGCTTTGCGCGCCGTTGCCGACGAGCCCTCTGTGACGCAGGCTGCCCCACAGCGCCAATCCCGCGATCGCCGCAAGGACGAGTCCGTGGAAAGCCGTCGTCCAGGCGCCGGCCTGAACATAGCCCATGCCCAATTTGGCCAGGACGAGGAAGCCGGCGACCAGCGACAGCTTCGCAAGCAGGGCCAGTGCTATCACCCTCTTGCGCGAATGCGATCCGTTACCGGCGTGATGATCAGATGAGTGCATGTCTGGCGACCTTCTGCTTCATTGCGGCGTGCCCAAACCCGATTTGAGCTCCTGGACTTGGCGTATCATAATGGACACAATGTCTGGAAATGCTGTTGTCAGACACCGGAGCTCCGAATGTCCGAAACCGGGCAGTGTAGAGGGCCATGGCCATGAAAATCGAACGGGCGGGCGAGCGGAACACGATCGATCGACGCGTCGCGCGGACGCGCGGCCTGCTGCAGGACGCACTCATAGCCTTGATCCCGGAGCAGGGATATGTGGCCATCACGGTCGAGGACATTTGCCAGAGGGCAAATATTGGCAGGTCGACCTTCTATACCCACTATGCCGACAAGGATGCTCTGCGCAGCGCGACCATCGAGACGCATCTGCGGTCGATAGGCCGCAGGCGCGAGGCGGCAAGTCAAGAAACAGGTAGCCGCCTGTTCGAGTTCAGCTTGCCCATGTTCGAGCACGCCGATGCATTCCGACGGCTTCACCACGCATTGCTTGCAAGCACCGGCGATACGATCCACGACGAATTGCGCGAGCGTATCCGGCGAGCCGTCCGGGAAGAACTCGTCGAGAAACGGATCGGCGATCGCGGCATGCCTGCCGAATTCGCCATTCAGTTCATCGCCGGAGCATTTCTCGCGGTCCTCGCCTGGTGGGTCGCCACCGACATGAACCTTTCACCGACACAGGCAGATGATCTGTTTCAGAGGATGGCGGGAAAAGGCATCGGCGTGTGACTAGTCGTCGGCTATCGAGCTTGCAATAATCGAATCCGATCGCCCCATGTCGACCGGCGATGTCAAATGGACAAGCTGTTTTCGATTGCCCGCAATCAATATGTAGAGTTTGGAGACCTGATCTCCATTCCGGTTCTCGCCGATTTTTTCGGCGTCCGTCCGGGCGAAGAAACGCTCTTCGAATGCCGTGCGGTCGACACCGAACAGCCTTATGGAGCAGGTCTGCACGGCCTTGCCTTCCAAGGTGGCTTTGGTCACCGCGATCATGGTTCCGGCTGGTAGATCGCCGCCCGTCACGGCCCAGCCTTGGAAGGCATCGACGTCATCAACCGGCGCAAGCCCAGCTTCACCGGACAACGGTGTCCAGCCGCGTTTTCTGGCGGTGGCGGCGGTTCGTTCGAAGTCGGCTCCATGCGCAAGACAGGTCTCGTGAAAAGCTTCGAGCGCCAGATCGACATTGTCGGCATACACCAGGGGTGATGCCAAGCACCCGCTCGCAAGCATCAGGAAAAAATAAGCTTTCAGCATTGAACCGCACCTCGGGGCTGGAAAACGAGGTAATCCAATCATCAAGCAGGAAATGGTGCCTTCGCGACCGCAGTCAAGAAGCCCAGTCCTTCCGCGGCATCGAACGGTCGAAGACCGCCTCGGCAGTTGAACGCCTGTTTTTCAGATGACCGGCCGGCGGCCGCTATCGGCCAGGTGACAAGCGGCAACGCCGCCATGCGGCACGGATCGCAACAACGGTTCCTCGACCCGGCAGACATCGATCGCCACCGGACAGCGCGTGTTGAACCGGCACCCCGGAGGTGGCGCGCTCGGACTTGGCGGATCGCCGGCTAGAATGATCCGGCGGCGCCCGGCTTCGATGCGAGGATCGGGAGAAGGAACAGCCGACAGCAGCGCCTGACTGTAAGGATGGGCCGGCTGACGAAACAGCGGCCGGGTCGCGCCAGCTTCCGAAATGCGGCCGAGATACATCACCGTCACGTTCGAGCAGACTTCGCGCACGATCGCCAGGTCATGCGCCACAATGACGATGGTCAGACCAAGCTGCTTTTGCAACGACGTAAACAGGTTGACGATCTGCGCCCTGATCGAAACATCGAGCGCGCTCAGCGGTTCGTCGCAGACCAATATGGATGGTTTGAGGGCGAGTGCGCGCGCAATCGAAACACGCTGGCGCTGGCCGCCTGACAGCGAGCGTGGGAGACGGTCGAGCACGGTCTCAGGCAGCGCCACCAGGTCCAGAAGCTCGGCGATGCGGCGGCGGCGCTCGACTGATGAGCCGAAGCGATGGATCTGCAGCGGCTCCTCGAGCGTCTGATAGACGCTCTGGCGGCGGCTCATCGACCCCAACGGATCTTGGAAGACGAACTGGACTTCGCGGCTGAACGACTTTCTGTCCGATTTCAGCCATTCGGCGCGATCTCTGCCCCCAATCAGGACAGTGCCCTCGCTCTCCTTCTGCAGGCCGACGATGGTGCGCGCCAGCGTGGTTTTGCCACAACCGGACTCGCCGACAATGCCGTGGAACGCTCCGCGCGCGACGGTCAGGTCTATGCCGTCGACCGCCCTCACCGCGCCGGTGCCCGAGCGGTTGGCGAAATGCACCTTCAATCCCCTGACTTCGATCGCCGCGACATCAGACATGAACGGCAATCCCTTCCTGCCGAAGCACGACCGGGCAGGCCACGCGATGCGGATTTGCCGAGATCGATATCGTCTGAAGCGGAGGTCGGTGTTTTCGGCAACCGGCTTCGACCAATTCGCAGCGGTCGGCGAAACGGCAACCCGGCTCCAGCCTGATCTGGCTTGGCGGCAGGCCCGGTATCTCGCGCGTAGCCACATTGTCGTCAGCACGAAAATCCGGCACCGATGCGAGCAGCCCACGCGTATAGGGATGGACCGGCTGGGTCAGCACATCCATCGCCGTCCCCTCCTCCGCTACCTGTCCGGCGTAAAGCACGATGACGCGGTCGGCGACGGAAGCAACCACGCCGATGTCGTGCGTGATCAGCACGACCGCGATGCCGTCCTCGCGCTGGATCTGGCGAATGAGCTCCAGAATTTGCGCCTGGACGGTGGCGTCCAGCGCCGTAGTCGGCTCGTCGGCAATCAGCACGCGCGGCCGGGCCGCAAGCGCCAGCGCGATCATCGCGCGTTGCAGCATGCCGCCCGACATTTCGTGCGGATAGCGGTTGTAGCGATCCTCAGGGTCCGGAATGCCAGAGCGTGCCAGAAGCGAAACCGCTTGCCTGCGCGCAGCCTCACGCGACAGGCCGGCGAAGCGGCGCGCCTGGCGCGCCAGTTGCGGGCCGATTTTCAGCATCGGATTGAGCGCGCTCATCGGATCCTGGAAAATCACGCCGAAATAACGCCCGCGAAGATCCGATAATTGTCTGGAATCCATGGCGAGCAGCTCGCTTCCGTCGGCTTGCGCCGACCCCTTCATATTTACCGTCACGCCCTCGGGCAGCAGACCGAGCGGCCCGAGCGTCATGACGGTTTTTCCCGAACCGCTTTCGCCGACGACCGCGACCGTTTCTCCAGGACGGACGTTGAACGACACCCCATCCACAGCCCGCACCGAGACGGTCGTGGCGTAGAGATCGATGACCAAATTTTCGATCGCATAGAGCGGCTGATTGTCACTCATGCTGAAGTCGTCCCGGTTTCGACGGCGTTGCGTTCCGTCTCTTCACGGGCGCGCGCCAGTTTTCTTTTACGCAGCGTTCTGCCGCGAACTGGCCGTGGCACCTTTTGCAGCGCGAAGGCTTCGCCAAGCAGATTGAAGCTGACGACGACAAGTGTCAGTGCGAGCCCTGGCAGCACGACAAGGCGTGGAACCTCCTCGATGTAGCTCATGCCGTCGACGAGCATCTGGCCCCACTCCGGCGTTGGCGGCGCGACGCCAAGTCCAAGAAAGCTGAGCGTAGCGATGGCCAGGACAAGAGCGCCGGCGTCGGCGCTTGCATAGACGACGACCAGGGCAAGTACATGCGGCAGGATATGGCGGACAAATATCCACAGATGGCCAGCGCCCATGACCTTGGCCGCCTCGATATAAGGCTGCTGCAACTCGGCCGTGACGACTGCGCGGCTCATGCGGGCATAGTTCGCCCACCACGCCAAGGTGAGCGCCGTGATCATCGACCAGTAGCCGGTGCCCAGAATGCCGATCAGCGCCAGCGCGATCACCAGGCTCGGAAGCGCCAGCGCAATATCGATGATGCTGATCAGGACGAGTTCGACACGGCCGCCGACATAGCCAGCGAAGGAGCCGGTCGTCACGCCGATCGCCAGTGCGGCGACGAGCACGATCACCATCGCCACCAGGGAAATGCGGGCGCCGCCAATGATGCGGCTGAGGACATCACGGCCGAGATAGTCGGTGCCGAGCCAGTGGCTCCAGCTCAGCCCCTCCAATGTCGCCGAATAGTCCTGCGCGCTTGGATCGTAAGGCATGATCACCGGAGCGAAGATGCCGACCAGCACAAAGCCGATGACGGGGAGCAACACCAGCCACGGCCAGTCCTTGATATCCCTGATTGCGGAAATGTTCATCGCCTCATGCTCCCCGCGCCCGGCGCATTCGCGGATCCACAACGATGCAAATCATGTCGACGATGAAATTGACCATGACGAAGAAGACGACAAACAGCAGCAGCACCGACTGCATGCCGATGAAGTCGCGGAAGCGTATCGCCTCGATGAAGAAGGCACCGACGCCACGCAATGCAAATACCGTCTCGACGACGATCGAACCGATGATCATCAGCGTAAACTGCGCTCCGAACGTCGTCAGGAACGGAATGGCGATATTGGGGAGCGCCTCGCGCAGCAGCACCTGGGTTCTCGTGTAGCCCTTGGCGAAGCCCGTCGTCGCAAACGGCCGCGACATCGCTTCCTGGAGGTTGACCCGAACGACGCGGCTGAGAACGGAGGCCGGGAACAGCGCGATCGTCACCCATGGCAGAAGCCATGAGGTCAAGCCGCTGGTGCCGAAGGTGGGCACCCAGCCAAGCATCACCGAAAACACGATGACCAGCAGCGCCGCCACGAAGAAGTTCGGGGTCGATGCGCCGATCAGGGAAAATGCGTGCAGAAACCTGTCCATGAAGCCGCCATTGCTGACGGCCCCGGCAATGCCAAGCGTGATCGACAGGACGAAGGCGAGAACACCGCCGCCGGCAAGCAGCGCCGCCGTCATCGGAATGCGGGCGGCAAACTCCTGAGAAATCGGCTTTCCCGTTCGCAACGAAATGCCGAAATCGCCGGCCAGTGCGCTGGCCAGCCAGCGTCCATAGCGGATCGGCAGCGGGTCATGAAGGCCAAGCTCGTTGCCGATCCTGGTGATCATTTCGGCGTCCGCGCCGGGGCCCGCCGCACGCTCGGCAATCAGCGCCGCAACATTGCCCGGCGCCGCCGCAACCAGGGCGAATGTCAGCGCGGATGCCGCCAGGATCAAAAGGCAGGCAAGCAGCATCCGTCGCAGGATCGTGCGTTTCATCGTCAGGCCTCGCTTGGGCTCGAAGTCTTCAGGCCTTCAGCGTGATCGCCTTGAACGGCAGATCATAGTCGGTCGCCGGGAGCGAGAAATTCTCCGCGCGCGGATTGTGGGCCCACAGTCTCTGGCTGACGACGAGAGGACAGATGGCGGTGTTGTCGTGGAGCCAGTCGTAGAGGGCCTGCATCTTCAGGTCGCGTTCGGCGCCGCTCGCCTCGAGCGCAGCCTTGACGACGCCGTCGAGCGCGTCGGAGACGTAGATCTTGCCGTCAGGGCCGCTGTCGGCGGTCGAGACGAAGGCGTTGCCCAGCGTGCCGTGCGGATCGTAGGGCGCTCCGTAGGTGGTGAAGAAAGCCAGGTCATAGTTGAAGGCCGGACGCCGTTCATGCATGGTGGCATTGTCCACCGAGGACACCTGGACCTGGAAACCGACCTCGGACAACTGACCCTGGATCATTTCGGCGATGCGCCGCGATCCCGGCAGGGACTCTTCGGAAACGAGAAAATCGATGGTCAGTGGAGAGCCGGCCTTGGTCCAGGCACCACCGCTGTCGACCCAGCCGCCATCGGCAAGGATCTTCTTGGCCGCCGCTACGTCGCGCACCGGCACGTCATGCCGCTTGCCCGAGGAAGGCACGTTCGCCGGGAACAGATCGGCGGCCGGGTCGGCAAAGCCCTCGAACAGCACCTTGGCGATCGCCGCCCGGTCGACCGATGCATAGACGGCGTCACGGACGGCCTTGTCGGCGATGATCTTCGACTTCGGCGAATAGCCGAGCAGCATCGTCGCCGTGCCCGGTTCGGCCACGACCTTCATGCCGTCGCTTTCCAGTGCGCGAGCGCGGCGCGGCGACAGCGTCGCCACCCAGTCGCCACCGATGACATCGAGGTCGCCTGAGCGCAGACCATTGGCGCGAGCGAGTTCGTCCGGAACCACCTTCAATTCCATGCGGCTGAAGAGCGGCTTCTCGCCCCAGTATTTGTCGTTGCGAATGAGGGTGGTGCCGCTCGAATCGTATTTTTCGACGATCCACGGTCCGGTGCCGATCGGCGCCGTCTGCTTGCCATCCTTGTCGACCGCCTTGGGCGACAGGAAACGGACGGGCCGCACGATGGTGAGTTCAAGCAGTGCCGCCGGCACTGGCCGCTTCAGCTTGACCGTCAACTTGTTCGGTCCATCGGTGACGATGCTATCGAAAGCGTCGGAGATGCCGATCCATGAAAAGTCGCTCACCCCTAACCAGCGCTTGAGGTTCCATTCGGCCGCAGCCGAGTCAAACGGTGTGCCGTCGCTGAAAGTCACGCCTTCACGCAGATCGAAAGCGATTGACAATTGATCGTCCGCGACAGTCCATTTGGTGGCAAGTCCCGGCTCAAGCGCGCCGTTCTGGCCGTAGTGGATCAGCGCATCGAAGACGATGGTGTAGGTGCTCAGCGTCGACACGTTCTGCAGCAAATCGAGATCGCCGGTCTCCGCGGCGATGGCAATCTTCAGCGTGTCGTTGGTTTCGGAGAAGGCGCTGCGTGGCAGCGCGGCGGCGAAGGCAAGTCCGGCAGTGGAAACAAGGAAATTGCGGCGGTCGAGAGTGATCATGTCAGTTCCCCATTTTTTGATTGATTTTGAATCATGCTAACTCGGATATGCGATATGTCTATACTTATTCGGTCTGCGTCGGCTCAAGAGAAAGGTCGGAAGCGATGGTCGCGAATGTGTTGCCATGAGCCGCTACATCCAGCTCAGTGTCACCGCCGCGAGCGCTAGGTAGCGGCCAACCTTCGCGATCGTGACGATCACGAGGAAGCTCCAGAACGGCTCCCGCAGGACGCCCGCCACGATCGTCAGCGGATCGCCGACGAGGGGCAGCCAGCTCAACAGCAGCGACCATCGTCCATAGCGCTGGTACCATCGCGTCGCGCGCGTCAGTGCGGAGGGCTTCACCGGGAACCATTTGCGGTCGCGAAAGTGATCGACGCCCCGGCCAAGCCACCAATTGACGATCGAGCCGAGCACATTGCCTGCGCTTGCGGAGACGATGAGCAGAGCCGGAGCATAGCTTTCCGTCAGAAGCAGTCCCGCAAGGGCTGCTTCTGATTGCATCGGCAGGATTGTAGCCGCCACGAACGCGGTCAGAAAAAGACCGCCATAGACGGCGAGATCGCCAGGCATGCCGGGCGCTCAACTTGCTTTTGGCCATTGCGGGTGCCGATCATCGACAACGTAACCATGCGAATGCTCATAGCCTGCTTCCGACCATACCGCGTCGCCGATGTGCCGGTCGTCTTTGGGCAGATCGACATGCGTGTGCACAAGCACGTCCGGATCGTGTTTCGGCCACAGCCAGATCGCGGCAATCAGGGCGGCGGCGCCCATGACGCCAAGCAGAATGAATGTGAAGGGCAATCCCATTGCCGCCCCGACGCGGCCGGCAATCGGATAGGTGATCAGCCAGCAGGCATGAGACAGTGCGAATTGAGCGGCAAACAGAGCGGGCCGATCGACGGCATCGGCGGAACGCCTGATCAATCTGCCCGTTGGCGTCTGCGCCAGTGAATAGCCGAGCCCGAGCACGAACCAGAGCGGCAGCAGCAGATAGTAGCTGCTGGCGAGAGGCCCTATCAGCACCCCGGCGACCAGTATCGCGGCGCCCGAGAGCATCGCAACCCGGTCCGGTACGTTCTCAAGCAACCGCGGCAGGGCAAGAGCTGCAATCATCGATCCACCGCCAAAGGCTGCGAGCGCCAGCGCCGTGTCGGTTTGGGAGAGGCCAAATTGCGCCTGCACCAGGACCACCGTGTTGACGATCACCATGGCGCTGGCCGCCGCGACGGCAAGATTAAGGGCCAGCAGGCCGCGCAAACGCGGCGTCGCCAAATAGATGCGGATCCCGCGCGTCGTGCGTTCATAGATGCCGCGCGGCTCCGAGGGCTGCGGGCTGGGCAGAACCACAGAGACGACCAGAGCCGCTGACGCCAGGAACCCGACAACCGTGCCGGCGAACAGGCTATGGAAGCTTATGACTGAAAGCAGCGCCGCCGCGAGGATGGGGCTGACGACGCTTTCCAGGTCGTAGGCCAGTCGCGAGAGCGACAAGGCCAGTGTGTAGTCCTTCTCTTTGGGCAGCACGTCAGGGATCGAAGCCTGGAACGTCGGGGTGAAGCCTGCTGACGCCGACTGCAGGATGAAGATGAGAAGATATATCTGCCAGACTTCGGTGACGAAGGGCAGGAACACGGCGACCCCTGCCCTGATGAGGTCGAGCGAAACCAGCATGGTACGGCGTGGCAGGCGCTCGGCGAACGCGGCAGCAACGGGTGCCACGCCGACATAGGCGATCATCTTGATGGCGAGCGCCGTGCCGAGCACCGCGCCGGCATCGGCGCCGGCAAGGTCATAGGCCAGCAGCCCGAGCGCCACGGTGGCAAGGCCAGTGCCAATCAGGGCGATGACCTGGGCCAGGAAGAGATGACGGTAGGTGCGATTGGCCAAGACCTGAAGCATATTTTTGTCTTCTTGCAGTTCGAGACGGCTCGTCGAGCCAGAGACGGAGTACGAGCCGGCACACGGATCTCAGTGATGGTGGCCTTCGGGTTCGACCATCTTGAACGGCAGCACCTGTTCGCGATCCTTGGCCTTCAGGACCAGTCTTGCCTCGAATTCATGCGGCTCGGCAGGGGCCAACGTGCTCTCAAGGCGATGATGATTGTCGGCGACAGGATCGAGGTGCAACGTCTCCGGCCCCTCTGGCCGGTCGATGATCACCGTCGCCGTCAAATCGTCGGCGTGCCGGTCGATCGTCAGACGCATCCGCTCGCCGGCAGGCGTGTCGACGATCTCCAGTGTCCCCGCAGCCAGATCGCAGTCGACCTTGAACGGCTCCGGCGCATGATGACCATGAGCGTGAGAGGGTTCCGTGCCCTTTTCGGCAGATCCGGCCGGGCTTTCCAGACGCACATTCGCTTCCGCCAACGCCGGCAAGTGGGCGAACAGTTCCTCCTTGAGGGCTTCGGTGACGCCCAGCACATCCTTGGCCGTCGCCGCGTCGGCGACACTGATGGCGACGTCGGCATGCAGGCGGTGGCCGATCCAGCGCGCCTGCACGCTTTGGACACGTTCGATACCGGGCACGTGCTCGGCGGCATGATGGATTTCATCGACGATGCCGGGCTCGACACCGTCGAGCATGCGCGTGAGGACTGCCTTCGAAGACTGCCAGACGATCGCGAAGATGGCCACCGTGATCAAGAGCCCGATGATCGGATCGGCCAGCGGAAACCCCAGCCATACGCCGATAGCACCCAGCACAACCGCCAGACTGGTAAAGCCGTCGGTGCGCGCATGGTAGCCATCCGCGATCAGCGCCGCGCTGTTGATCTCGCGGCCGACCCGGATACGGAACACTGCAACGGCTTCGTTGCCTAAGAAACCGATGATGCCGGCTATGGCGACCCAGCCGAGAAATGCGATCGGCTGCGGATTGATCAACCGGTCGATCGCCTCGTAGCCGGCAACGATGGCGCTGAACAGGATGATGAGGACAATCAGAATTCCGGCCAGATCCTCGACGCGGCCCAGCCCGTAGGTGAACGTCTTGCTCGGTTGGCGACGGGCCAGCATGAAGGCGACCCACAATGGGATGGCGGTGACCGCGTCGCCGACATTGTGGATCGTGTCGGCCAGCAGTGCCACGCTGCCGGAGAGGAACACGACCACGAGCTGAAGCGCCGCCGTGATGGCCAGAACGACGAATGACCATTTGATCGCCCAGATGCCGCGCGTAGTCGTAGCGATCGTCGGGTCGATGACGCCATGGGTGTGACCATGGCCGCCCTCGCCGTGATCATGTCCGTGGCCGCCCATGCCATGCGTCATCGGGCCGAATCCGAACCAATCGCGAACTTTGTCCATTGTGGCGCTTCTCACAGGTACTTGGTGATATCTTTGAACTCGTCGATCGAGCGGCGCTGCTCGAGCGCCAGCGGTCCGACGACGTCCTCAAGGCAGTGGTTGAGGTGGTCTTGGATCAGCGTCTTCTTCGCCTGGGCGATGGCCTTCTCCACGGCATGAAGTTGCTGGGCGATGTCGAGGCACGGTCGGCCGGCCTCGATCATCTCGACGATCCCGCGCAGATGGCCGTCGGCGCGCTTCAGCCGCTTGATGATGGCAGGATGGGTTTCGTGGACGTGGGGACGCTCATTCATGCCTTGATGCTATCCCCCCAGAGAGGATATTCCAAGCCTCAAAGTGGCCTCGATTCTGGTGCACGCAACCATTCGTTAGGATTTTAGAGAATAATCGTTAAGCATGCCGAATTGGATCCATAGCGCAGCCTTTCGCCTCGTCATCGCTTTCGCGATGGCGCTCGGCATGCTGCTGTCGCCTATGGGCGGTTCGGTCTCGCACGATCCCATCGCGCTCGCTGCCGCCGAGGCCGACCGTCACGCCGAACTGGCGGGACAGATCGAAGCCCACGGGCACGTCCACGATGACGGTGCAACCGAGGAGCAGGGATCCGGCCATTCTCACGGCCACAATCCCGCCGACCACTCGCACGAGACGGCGAGCACGCTTCCGGACTTTTCGCCGACCGTCCCTGCGGCCGGGCGGACCTGGGTGATTTATCCGCCGTCCTTGTCCGATCCGGAAGCAAGTTCCCGGCTCGATCGCCCTCCGAGACCGATCCTCACCGCATGATCGCGGCCGCATGCGCGGCCACCCTCAACGACGAAGATTGGAATTCTCATGCAAGGATCCTGCTATCAGGGCCTGCCATGCTCGCCTTGCGCGCGCTGGCGACCCGCCCTACCTGTGTTGCTCGCTCTCCTGACCCTCCCATTGTTTGGGGGAGCTGCCCTCGCCCATGCCGTTGCCGAAGGCGACAAGGGCTATATCCAGGAGATCACGGGCATCAATCTGCTGCCCTTCATCTATCTCGGCGCCAAGCACATGGTGACGGGATACGACCACATCCTGTTTCTGTTCGGCGTGATCTTCTTTCTCTACCGGATGAAGCACATTGGCATCTATGTGAGCCTGTTCGCGCTCGGCCATTCCACGACCATGCTGCTTGGCGTCTATTTCAACGTTGGCATCAACAGCTACATCATCGACGCGATCATCGGCCTGTCGGTCGTCTACAAGGCGCTCGACAATATGGGCGGTTTCCAGAGGTGGCTCGGTTTCCAGCCGAACACCAAGATCGCGACCCTGATCTTCGGCTTTTTCCACGGCTTTGGCCTGTCGACGAAGATCATCGAATACAACATCTCGCCCGATGGGCTAGTGCCCAATCTTCTTGCCTTCAACGTCGGCGTTGAGATTGGCCAGCTTCTGGCGCTCGCTGCCATCCTTATTGTCATGGGCTACTGGCGCCGGACCGATAGTTTCTGGCGCCACGCATACACCGCCAACACCATCATGATGACCGCCGGGTTTGTGCTGATCGGCTATCAGCTCACCGGCTGGGTCGTCTCCTGAACCTCCAAGTAAAGATCCACAAAAAAGGAATTCTCCTATGTATAATACCGACATCCCGACCCGCGCCGAGCTGCCGACATCCATGCAGCTCCTTCGGTCTACCGTCATCGCAATTCTCGCGGCAGCTGCCATCCTTGTGACCATCGTGCTGCCGGCCGAATACGCCATCGATCCCACCGGCGTTGGGCGAGCGCTCGAGCTCACCGAGATGGGCGAGATCAAGACACAACTCGCCGAAGAGGCCGAGCAGGACCGCCTTCGCGAACTGCAGAACGGCACTCCGACCGCAGTGCCAGCCCGAGATCAGCAGTCGAGTCTTCTGGAGCGCGTCTTCGCTGAACTGGTGATTGGTTCCGCCTCTGCCCAGGAACTCCGGACGGACGAAATGTCGGTCACCCTGAAGCCCGGCGAAGGAGCTGAGATCAAGCTCGTCATGGCCAAGGGCGCACAGGCAAAATACTCTTGGACGGCCAATGGCGCGGCGGTGAACTTCGACACCCATGGTGACGGCGGCGGCGAAAACATTTCATACGAGAAGGGACGCGGGGCTGCAGAGGACGAGGGCGTACTTGAGGCAGCGTTTGACGGCAATCACGGTTGGTTCTGGCGTAACCGCACTGATGCCGACGTCACCGTGACGCTGAAGACGAACGGTGCCTACACCGACATCAAACGGATGATGTGAACGATACGTCAATCTTATCCGGCGCCGTTTGGCGCCGGAGTGGCGCGCTGTTCATTGCCACGACCTCACTGTTTGGCGCACCACCGTCCCGTGAGCATTCGTGTCGGGTGGGCGGCGGCGTGGTGAATTGGTGCGCCGCTAGGCTGTCTCAACGTGATCATGCCGCATTGGCTGTTGGCGAAATCAGCGCCGAACGTTTGCCGCGATGGAGATCCTTGGCAAACACGCAAGCCGAACTGTGCCCAGGAGATAGCTTCAAGGCCGGTGGCATCTGTTTTTTGCATTCTTCGACCACCAAGGGGCAGCGAGTCCGGAACCTGCAGCCGGATGGTGGATTCGTAGGGCTCGGCACCTCCCCGATCATGACCGGAACCCTGCGCTGCTTTTCAGCGATCGGATCCACCTCCGGTGTCGAGGCCAGCAACATCTGCGAATAGGGATGGCCAGGGTGATCGTAGAGTTCCTGCGATGGCCCGTGCTCCACGATCTTGCCGAGGTACATCACGTAGACGCGCGATGCAGCCTGCCTGACCAACGCAAGGTCGTGGGCAATGAACAGGCACGCCACCCCCAAATCTTTCTGCAGGTGCAGGAAAAGGTTCATCACCTGGGCTCGGATGGACAGATCCAGTGCGCTAACTGGTTCATCGCAGATCAGCACTCTTGGATTCACGGCAAGGGAGCGGGCAATCGCAACGCGCTGGCGCTGCCCTCCGGACAGTTCCCGCGTGTGCCGATCCTTCAAAGCGTCCGCCAGTCCGACCTGATCCAGGAGCGCCTTGGTACGATGGTTGCGGTCGGATTGTGATTTCAACCCGCAGATCAGCAACGCTTCATCGATCGTCTCACCGACCGTCTGTCTGTCGTTCAGGGACGAATATGGATCCTGAAACACGTATTGAAGCGCCCTGCGGCTTTCGCGCAGTGCTGCACCGGAGAGTGTGGTGAGGTCCACTCCATCAAGCAGGACTCGTCCCGCACTTGCCTTTTCGAGACCCACAATGGTGCGGCCGAGCGTCGACTTTCCGCAACCGGACTCGCCTACCAGACCGACGATCTCGCCCGGATAGAGCTCGATCGAGACGTCGTCGACGGCATGGATGAACTTGCCTCGCTGAACGCTTTTGAAGCGCGTCTGCAGATTTTCGACTTTCAGAACAGGACCGTGCGTCATGCTGCTGCCTTCCTTTGGTTGACAACCGCGCAGGCCACGACAACAGCGCTGTCGGCCGACCGCGCAAGTGGCGGGCGGCTTGCGGTGCATGCGGGAATTGCGAGCTCGCAGCGCGGGGCAAAGGCACAGCCTTTGAATGGCGCGCCCAGCGTTGGCGGTATCCCGGGAAGACCGCGAAACTCCGAACCGATCGGGTCTTCCCGCCGCGGGATCGCGTTGATCAGCCCTCTCGTGTACGGATGGCGTGGGGTCACGAGGACCTTGTCCACGGGACCTCGTTCGGCGGCCCGAGCCGCATACATGACAACGATGTTGTCGGCCGCTCCGGCGACTACCCCCATATCGTGAGTAATCAGCACCATGGCCATGTTGAGCCGCCGCTGCAGGTCCTTGAGCAGGCGCAGGATTTGAGCCTGGACCGTCACATCGAGAGCGGTCGTAGGCTCGTCCGCGATCAGAAGTTTCGGCTCGCCGGCCAGCGCAATGGCAATTACGATGCGTTGCCTGAGACCACCCGACAGTTCGTGGGGGAATTGACGAAGTCGCGCTGCTGGATCCGAGATGCCGACCAGCTTGATGAGTTCCAACGCCCGCTCCTCCGCGGCGCGCGGGGTCATCTTGAGATGGAGTTCCGCCATCTCGGCGATCTGCCTTCCAACACGGCGGACGGGGTTCAGCGCGCTCATCGGATCCTGGAAAATGAATCCGATCGACTTGCCTCGTATCTTACGGATCTCGGATTCCGGCAAGCCGATCAATTCGCGCCCGTCGAAGCGCACCGATCCCGACAAGTTCGTCGTCACGCCGGTCGGCATTAGCCCGAGCGGCGCGAAGTTCATTACAGTCTTGCCGCTACCGCTTTCGCCGACGATGGCAAGGCATTCTCCCTGCCGGACGGTGTAGCTGACGCCATCGACGGGACGTACCGCGGCCTTGGCGGTGAGGAGATCGACCGTCAGATTGCTGACTTTCAAAAGGAGTTCGTCATGCATCGGAATTCTCCTTGGCCCAGCCGGCGATCTCAATTCTGCGCAAGGCGAGCGTCCGCCTCGAAAGCGGCTTGGGAATGCGATTAAGTGCTATGGATTCGCCGAGGATGTTGAAACCGATCACCGCAGCAGTCAGGGCTAGGCCGGGCAGGATAACCTGGCGCGGATCGGACTCGAGATACGGTAAAGCATCAACAAGCATCTGTCCCCATTCTGGCGTGGGCGGCTGAATGCCCAGACCAAGGAAGCTGAGCGTTGCGACAGCCAAAGCGGCTGTCCCGGCATCCGCCGTCGCATAGACCATCACCGCGCCGATGGTGCCGGGCAGCAAATGGCCGAAGTAAATGCGACATGGGCTGGCGCCCAGTACACGCAGGGCCTCGATATGCGGCTTGCTCATGATGCTGACGGCCACGGCCCGGCTGATACGACCGCTCATCGGCCACCATGCCAGTGACAGAGCCAGTACCATGGTCCAGTAGCCCGGCCCGACGATCCCGATTACGGCAAGGGCAGTGATCAGGCTTGGGATGGACAGGCCGACATCGACGATGCGCATCAGCAGGTCGTCTACCCAACCGCGGTGATAGCCCGCGATGGTCCCCATGGCGACACCGATCGTCATTGCAATGATGAGGACCGAGCCAACGCTGACCAATGACGTATTCGCAGCGATGATCAGGCGGCTGAGCGTGTCGCGCCCAAGATGGTCGGTGCCGAGCCAGTGTGTCGCAGTTGATCCCTGGCCGGTCTCCAGCAAGTTCTGTGCGCTGGGATCTTGTGGGGCGAGCCATGGCGCGAAGCTGCCCAGGGCGACGAAAAGGCCGATCACGATCAAGGCCACGCGGGGCATCTTGTTCAACCGGGCAAGTGCAGGCTTGAATCTATTCATGGTCAGCTCCATTGGCGCCGGATACGGGGATCGGTCATCAGAACTGCGAGATCTACGATCAGATTCACCACGATGAAGAAGGCGAGGAAGATCAACAGGCAGGCCTGCACGACCATGAAGTCCCGGAACTTCACGCCTTGGAGAAAGTAGTCGCCCACGCCCTGCCAGGCGAACAGCGGTTCAACGATGATAGCCGTTGCGGTCATCAGGCCGACCTGGGTTCCCAGTGCATTGATGAACACAGGTATGATGTTTGGCAGCGCGTCCCGGAACAGGATGGCGGTCCGTCCCAGACCTTTGCTTTTGGCCGTCAACACGAAGGGGCTGGCCATAGCCTCTTCCAGTCCCACACGAACGACACGGCTGAGCACGGCGGCGGGCAGCACCGCGACAGTGACCCATGGCAGCACCCAACTTTCCGGACCGCCGAAGCCGAAGGATGGAAAGAGCTGAAAGGTGACGGAGAATCCATAGATCATCAGCGCACCGACGAAGAATGTCGGTGTCGATGCGCCGAGAAGAGCCAAACCGCGCGAAACGCGGTCCGGCAGTCTGTAGGGCCAGAAGGCACCCAGGAATCCGAGAGCCAGGCCGAGCAGGGTCGCAACCACGCCGCTGCCACCGATAAGGGTACCGGTGACCAACATGCGCTTTGGCAAGTCCGCACTGACTTCCTGGCCCGTTCTGTAGGAGATGCCAAAATCTCCTCGGACTGCATCGCCAAGCCAACCCGCGTAGCGCATCAGCAGCGGCTTATGCAGTCCGATCTCTTCGGCAACCTTTTCGACGTACCCCGGTGTTGCCACTGCTCCTCTGAGTTCAGCGATGAGAACAGCGACATTTCCCGGAGCCGAAACAACCAGGGTAAAGCAAACCAGAGACGCCATGAACAGCAGTACGAGGGAGTGCCTCAGCCTCTTGCTGATGAAGTGGATCAACGCGCCCTCCCTCTACTCGGCCAGCACGATATTTTCGTATGGCATGTCGTATTCGGTGACCGGGCTGGTGAAGCCCTGGACCCGCTTGGAGTGCGCCCAGATGCTGGGAACGTAAACCAACGGCGCTATCGCGTCGTTGTCACGCAGCCAGTCGTAAACCTTTTGGATCGATGGCGCGATCTGATCCCCGGTTGCCGCTGTCGCCGCGTTGATCAGCGGGTCCAGGTTGGCCGGATCGGTGAACAGCTTGCCTTCGACATCGTTGTTGAAGGTCGAGAGGCACAAGGCCACCACCGTGCCGAACGGATCGTAAGGAGCCCCGTAGGTCAGGAAGAAGCCGAGATCGTACTTCCGTTCGAGCATGTCGGTGTGCTTGGAAGCGTGGTCGACAGAGCGGACGATCAAATCGATGCCGATTTCCTTCATCTCGGATTGTATGACTTCGGCCACGACGCGAGAGCCGGGAACGGCGTCGGGACTGACGACAATCTCAAGCGTCAGTGGCGTGCCGTCCTTGGAACGCACGGGACCACCCGTCCAACCCGCCTTCTCCAGGAGCGCTGATGCGGCCGCAACGTCGCGAACTGGGGCATCATGCTGGGTGCCAGCAAATGGCAATGCATCGGAGAACAGGTTGCCCGCCGGTCGGGCAAAGCCTTGGTAGAGCGCCTGGGAAATCGCCGCGCGATCGATCCCTATGCTGATGGCCTTGCGCACTTGCGGATCCTTAAGCGCTTCGGTGCGATCGGGGTTGAAAGCCATCACCAGTGTGACGTTGCCGGGATCGATGACCACGTTGAGCCCTGCGGCCTCGAGTTGCTTTGCCTCAACGGGGGTCAGCGGCGCGATCCAAAACCCGCCGACGAGATCGATCTCGCCAGCGCGCAGGGCTGCAACCCGCGCGCGCGGATTAGGGATGACCTTGGCTTCGAGACGTTGATAAGTCGGCTTGTCGCCCCAGTAGCCGTCGTAGCGCTCGAAAACACTTTGTGTATCGTCAGCGCTAATTTGACGCCAAGGCCCGGTGCCGACGGGTTCGACAAATTTGCCATTCGCATCGACCGATTTGGGGCTAAGGAACCTCGGCGGCCGCGTGTATGAAAGCTCCTGCATGAGCGCCAGCGGCGGCTCCTTGAAATGAAGGGCCACTTGGTGGTCATCGACCACCTCCAGTGTTTGAAAATACTTGGAGCAGTTCATCCAGCTGAACTGATCGAGTCCCAGCCAGCGCTCAAGATTCCACTTGCAGCTGGCTGCATCGAACGCTGTGCCGTCCTGGAAAGTGACCCCCTTGCGCAATGTAAGGTGCAGTGTCTTGCCGCCGTCTTCGATCTTCCAGTCGGTCGCAAGGCAAGGCTCGATCTGGCCGCCCTTGCCGTACCGCACCAGCGGATCGAACATCAGGTCCTGAATGGCCCAGATCGCGTAGTGGCTCTGCGGATCGAGATTGCCCGCAGGCTTGGCGATAGCCACTCGCAATGTGCCCGCCGCCCCTTCGGCAAAGGCAAACTTGGTGAAGGTAGCATCGGTTATGGCGAGTCCTAACGCCCCTGATCCGATCTGCAGAAATGTACGCCTGTTGAATGACATGATTGCTCCTCTCCTTGCTTATTGTTCCCTGGGGCCCAGGTTGCCTCGAAAGGCACTGGGGCCTTTTTTGTATAGACATAGTACATCATCGTATACAATCTAATTAAGACATCGTATCCCTTTGATATAAGACTTTGTGCTCATTTGCGCAGGTTAGGTCTGCACCGCAACCCCGGCTCGCGCGACGACCTTGCCGCGCTTGACGACCAACGCGCGCGGCCGGTGGGACACGACGGCATCGGCGAGTGTCTCGCCTTCCACCAAAACCATGTCCCCCCAGCAGCCAGGCATGAGTCCGTACCTTTCCAGCGCAAGAACTCCGGCACCGCCGCGCGTGCAGACGTCGAGGGCCCATTCGAGTTCATCGTCGCGGCGAAAATTGTTGCGCAAGCCGACAAACATCGCGCGTTCCAGCATGTCACCACTGCCGTAAGGTCCCCAGATGTCACGGATGCCGTCATTTCCGGCGCCGACGACCACTCCAGCAGAGCGCAATTTGGCGACCGGAGGCGACGGCTGCGATGCCGGCCCGGTGGTAAGAATATGGATCGAAAGCTCCGCCAACTCGTCGATTAGTCGGCCGACATAGTCGGCATCGTGCATGCCGAGACAGAAGGCATGGCTGACTGCCACCCTTCCCTGCATGCCGAGTGCACGGGTGCGTTCGATGATGAGCTCGAGCGAAAAGGCGCCAAGCTCTCCCGCTTCGTGCAAATGGATATCTATGGGCCGGCCAAAGCGTTGAGCGAGGTCGAAAATTGCATCGAGGTGCCCTTTGGGATCGCGATCAACCCCAGCAGGGTCCAGCCCGCCGACCACCTCGGCGCCCATTTCCAACGCCCGTCGCATAAGTTCGACAGTGCCAGGCCGGATCATCATACCGCTTTGAGGAAAGGCGACGATCTCAATATCGACGAGGTCTCGTAGCTCGTCACGAGTGCGCATGACGCCCTCTACACCGGCAAGGCCGTGCACGGTGTCGATATCGACGTGGCTACGAATATGGGTGGTGCCTTGCGCCACTGAGGCAAGCGCCTGTCGACGCGACTGGCGGACCGGATCGATACCCAAGCGGATCTTGGCTTCACGCTCGGTGTCGATCTTGTCTATCAAGCGAGGGCCGACTTCATTTCGATACCACGCCATTCCGATCATCGATTTATCGAGGTGGGTGTGCGCTTCGACCAAGCCCGGAACGACGATGCGACCTCCGCCGTCCTCCACCAGCCCTCCCAAAGGTGAAAGCTCCGGCTCGACGCGGGTAATGCGGCCATTTTCAATAAGAATATCGACATTGGCGCCAGCCATCGGGCGCACATTTCTAATCAACAAATTGGTTGTCATGCGGGGCGCTCCTCCCAGAGGCAGCCTATCGTCTGCGGCACGGCGACGACCGCCCGCAGTTCCGTGTACGCAACTACCGCATAATTGTATACCCATTTCAAGACAAATCGTATCCCATATTGACAAAAATATGTCTTGATCGATAAGTTGCGGGAGCTTAGGGGGAATGCGATGACCAAATCGAGTCGAGCCGAAAACGTCTACTTGTCGCTGCGTCGCGCCATCATTGAGCAGGCGCTTCGCCCCGGTATGAAATTGCCCGAAGACGCGATCGGCGAGCAGTTCGGCGTTAGCCGGACCAGCGTACGAAACGCGCTTGTCCGACTGAGTGCCGAAGGCCTGGTGGAGGTCAGGAATAATCGCGGAGCCTGCGTCGCCGAACCGACGCTCGAGGAAGCGTTAGATATATTTTCCCTACGACGCTGCCTGGAGCGCGAGGTAGTGGACCGGCTTTCGCGAAAGATCACACCCGCTCAATTTGCGGCACTTGAGGCCCACGTCAAACTTGAAGGGGACGCAGTAAACACGAGCGGACCATTATCGATACGGCTGGCGGGCGAATTCCACATTCTGCTGGCCGAACTCACGGGATCGAAGCCGCTGACCCGTTATGTCAGCGAGATTGTATCGCGCTGTTCGCTGATCCTAGCCTTGTACAGCCGTCCGCACTCCGATCAGTGCGGCGTCGACGAACACGTCGAAATCATTCAGGCGCTGCGCCAACACAATCCCGAGCGCGCCATGCATGCGATGGAACACCATCTCGAGGCACTCGAGGCTCGGGCGCAAATCAGCGATCAAACTGAGCCCGACGTTCGCTCCATCCTGAGCACATACGCTCAGGCAGGGTAACCAACTCTCAAGCAGCTTGGCAAAATTCAGGAGGATATAATGCTCAACCCCCAGCCCGAGCCGGTGGGGCAGCGGAGCCACGTGAGCATCGACTTCGCCCGCATCTCGGCACGCGAACGCTACAAGCTGCTGATCGGGGCAGTGGTGCCTCGGCCAATCGCTCTGGTGACCACACGACACCCCGACGGGACTGTCAATGCTGCGCCCTACAGCTTCTTCAATTGCCTCTCGGCCGATCCTCCAATCCTAGCCCTGGGTGTGGAGAACCATAATGACATGTCCTTCAAGGATACGACGCTCAACATCCGACTGACTGAGGAATTCACAGTCAACATCGTGGACCATGCGCTGGTTGACGCCATGAACGTCTGTGCCGTCCCATTTCCTTCCCACATTGACGAACTGGCCGAGGCCGGGCTGACGCCTGCGCCCGGTGAGACGGTCCAATGCCCCTACATTTTCGAAGCGCCTATAGCCTTCGAATGCCGCCGACATTTGACGCTTGGCCTGGGTAAGTCGCGCGAGATTGTCCTTGGTCAAGTTATGCGGATGCACATTCGTGAGGATCTTGTTGACCAAGAGCGTTTCTATATCGATCAACTCGCGCTAGACGCCGTCGGCAGAATGGGTGGACACGGTTATTCGACCACCCGCCACCAGTTTGACCTGCCAACCATGTCGCATGAGCAATGGTTGGCAATGAGGCCTATGCCACCCAACACCGATGGATAGGGCTCTGATCGCGCAAAGCGCTCGTCGCTTCAATCATCCTTCCTGATCGGGCAGAGACGCTGCTTGCGGCCAAGGACTCTGCCGATGCCGGGCTGGGAGAATATTCACTGCAGCTGGGCTACAGCGCACTGGAAGCTGTTAAAACCCCTTGCGGCAAAGGGTTTCAAGATCCGCCTTTGTCATTTCCTCGATGCTGAGCGCAGGAAGAATATCATTATCTCCCTTGAGATCCCGGCCATAAGCCGCCGACAAGATGGAAATTCCGGATTCATGGAGTATGGCCGGATTTCCGCTGATTTTCCCAAGGACTGCCGTCGGCAACAAGCCGAACGGAACGTCCTCAAGAATATAGCGACTTTCGATAGTGGTCGGGCCAAACCCGCCCCGACCTTGACGATCCATCTCCTGGTTCATGTCCGAAACAGTGCTCATGGGCACATGAAACGACAATGAAAAATGTTCCTGGACGGTACGAACCGCGATACCGAAATGGGCAGCTATGGCCAACCGTTCGGCATCCAGAGCCTCGATAAAGCGGCCAACGGCAGGAGTGACATTTCCCCCCTGGCTCCACTGCTCGGCCTTCTCCATGCGTGTGAGATTGAGAAGGGCAATTCCCAGATGGTTCTGCGGATTGAGGTTGCTGAGCGCAATCGCCAGCAGACCATCCCGCTTGACGAAACGATCGCCGAACAAGGCCGTGCAAAGCTCGTACCCTTGGTCGAGCGCATCGAAAGGCAGCGTCGCAACATCAAGCTTCTGGCGAATGGAAGTGACATTGACTTCGGTTGATCCGAGCTGGCGACCAGTCAGTAGTGTTGTGCCCCAAACGACGATCGGCAACCTGACCTTGCGCTCCGTCAACCGCTTCCAGAGATACAGAGCCCCGAACGAACTATGCGAACTGATGATGACCGGAATTCCATCTGCCAGATGAGGGACGGCGGCGTCCATCACCATCTTGTGGCCGTAAGCCGGAAGCGCGATCACCACCACGTCCGCGTGGTCGATAGCATCTCTACAATCCTTGGCAATGCGCACCGGCACCGTCGCCTCGATATCCCCCGTCGCCTTCAATAATTCGCCAGTAGCCAACGTTCTGGTGCGGTGTCCCGACGGTGACCAAAGCGTTGGCGAGTGTCCCGATTGTGCCAAATAGGCCGCAAGGCCATAGGCAATTGCTCCGGCGCCCAGAATACTCACGCGCATAACATTCCTCCTGTTGGGGGCTTTATGGTTCGAGAATCCTTGCCGTCCCCGCCTACAAGTTTTTTCATCACGAGGTTTCGAATTGGAGTCACGTCGGTTGCCCCCAGCTGTTTCGATCAAGGGCTCCGGCTCTGAGCCGGCAAGCGCCGCTGTGAACATTAGTTTCCGCTTGACATATATCAAAAATGAATGAGACGATGTCAATCATACGGATTTCACATGTAGGGAGAATATGGAAACTCGGGACCTTCAGACCTTCCTTGCGGTTGCTGCCAGCGGCAGCATTACCAAGGCGGCTGACATGCTCGGGCGTTCCCAACCTGCGGTGACACGCACCATTCAGGATCTTGAGGCCGAACTTGGCTTCGAACTGCTGCACCGGGTCGGTCGACGGGTGCAGCTATCTGAAGAGGGTGTCGCATTTGAAGAAGAAGCGCGGCGACTGCTGATGTCCTTCACCGAACTCGCGGCGCGGGCCAAGATGATCGCCGCCGGCCGGGGTCGGATCCTGCAGATTGTCACAACCTCTGCGATCGGCACTGGCCTAATCCCGACGGCCATGGCCGAGCTCAAGGGTGTCGAGCTTCCGCACGAGACACATCTCGGACAGTTTCTTCCCTCAATCGTCGCCCAGGAAGTGCGCAGCGGTCGTGCCGAGATCGGCTTTTCAAGCTTGCCGCTCGATACGCCCGGTCTGGATGTCCTGCGGCTCTATTCGGCGCCCGATGTTGCCGCCGTGCGGGAGGACGATCCGCTGGCAGAACTTGATGTCATACCGCTTTCGGCCTTTGCCGGCCGTCGCGTCGCTACGTTGCTCAACCCGCTGCGTTTCCAACTGCACGTCTCCAAGGCATTGGCCGCCAGGGGCATCGACACCGGGCCAGTCATCCGGACGAATACTGCCTATGGCGCGTTGCAGCTTGTGCGCCGGACCGGCGTTGCCGCTGTCATTGATCCCCTCACCGCCTATGGCGTGGCCTTGCCTGGGGTCGCCATCCGCCCGATTGACGCGACCGTTCTCTTTTATTGGGGGGTTGTGGCTGCCGCAAAACGTCCCCTTCGCCCAGTCGCGCAGGCGCTGATGGATGCGGTCGAAGCGGTGGCTGAACGATCGATCGTCGGCTTCAAGAAACTCGATCCGGCCTTGGCTGGCCAATTGGTGACCGATCCTGCATCCGGCACAAATCACGGAACGGGAATATGAAGCATACCCCCACCGCGCCAATTTTGACAGGTCTTGCCGCGCTCGAAGCACAGCTGGCGCAGGATCTCGACTTCCTCGAACTGCCTGCCAAGCCATGGGTCCCCGCGCGTTCGCACGATGGTGTTCCTGTCCGTGACGTCGTGGTGATCGGCGCCGGCATGTGTGGACTTGCTGCCACGGCAAAGCTGGTGCTGACGGGGATAACCAATGTCGTCGCCTATGACGCGGCCCCGGCAGGGCTCGAAGGGCCATGGGTGACGTTTGCCCGCATGCAAACGCTCCGGTCGCCGAAGACGCTCAACGGCCCGTCGCTCGGCCTGCCGCAATTGACGTTCCGCGCCTGGTTCACGGCGCAATGGGGCGTTGAGGCCTGGCGGTCGCTGGACAAAATCCCCAAGGGCCAGTGGATGGATTATCTGGTCTGGTACCGCAAGGTTCTTGCTCTGCCAGTGCGCAACAGCGTGCGCATGACCGCCGTCGCACCGGTTGGTGATCTGATT
The DNA here is from genome assembly GCF_040320205.1 of Mesorhizobium sp. M0761. Classification (NCBI taxonomy): domain Bacteria; kingdom Pseudomonadati; phylum Pseudomonadota; class Alphaproteobacteria; order Hyphomicrobiales; family Phyllobacteriaceae; genus Mesorhizobium; species Mesorhizobium sp. M0761. The sequence continues at coordinate 25,871 of NZ_JAMYPF010000008.1, read as the reverse complement.
GCGATCGATATCGACGGCGCGGAATCCGGCCGGGTTCTCACCCGTCGTCTCGTTCTGGCCACCGGTCGCTCCGGTCTGGGCGGTTTTGCCGTACCCGATTTCCTCAACGGCATCGATCGCGCTTATTGGGCCCATTCTGCGGACGAGATCGATTTCAACGCGCTGCAAGGTAAGCGTGTGGCGGTCATCGGCGCCGGTGCCTCGTCCATGGACAATGCCGCAACCGCACTCGAGGCGGGCGCCGGATCTGTGGACATGTTGATCCGGCGCAAGGAAATGCCGCGCATCAACAAGCTGACCGGAATCGGCAGTCCGGGTGTTGTACTCGGCATGCATCAATTGCCCGATGCCTGGAAGTGGAAGTTCTTCGACTACACCGCCTCAACCCAGACGCCGCCGCCGCGTTCATCGACGCTTCGCGTTTCTCGCCACCCCAATGCCCGGTTCTTTCTCGACTGCGGCATCGTCGCGGTCACGGAAGATGCGGGAGGCCTGCTTATCGAAACCACCCAGGGGCTGATGCGCTACGACTTCCTGATCGCGGCAACCGGCTTTTCAAACGACTTCAACGGCCGCCCGGAATTTGCAGCCATCGCGCCACATATCCGCACCTGGTCGGATGGCCGATATACACCGGACATGGGGCCGGCGCGTGCAGGCATGTCCGACGCACCGGACCTAGGTCCCGCCTTCGAGTTTCGTGAGCGCGTCCCCGGCTCCTGTTCGATGCTGTCGCATATCCACTGCTTCAACGACGCCGCCATGCTGACGCACGGCAAGGTCTCCGGTGATATCCCAGCCGTCAGCGCGGGTGCCGACCGTTTGGTCCGCGGCATTGCCGCATCGCTGTTTGCCCAAGATGTCGAAACCCACTTCGCCAACCTGATCGCTTACGACACGCCCGAACTTCTGGGCGACGAATGGGTCGATTCAACACCCTTGTTGGAGAAGGAGGCCGCGCTGTGATCGACGCAATGGACAAGGCCGCCGGTCTATCACCGGACGATGCGCTTTTCAGCGCGCGTCGGTTTCGGCCTGAATTCGTGCTGGGGGCCGAGGAATGTCGCCTCTCCGTCCTGCAGCCAGCAAACGACCAAGGGCTTGCGCCTAATTTGCGGGTTGCTCTGGCCCGTCGCATGGCCGCTCTGAATGCCGATCCGGTCCTGATGGCCGAATATGATGTGCAGCTGGCTCAGCTCGATCCGACTGAGCAGCTTCTGGCCTTAGCCCAGGGGGAAACGGATTTGGAAGAGCCATTGGCGACCATCGCACGTCATGTGGACCTGATTACGCTGACACCGAAAAAGGCGGAAGCGGGCCACATCGCCCTGCTCGCCCAAGCTGGATTGAACAATCCTCAGATCGTCGCCCTTTCCGAGCTCATCGCCTTCGTCAATTTCCAGACGCGGGTGGCAACCGGCCTGCGATTGTTGAGGACGGCATGATTTCCGCGGTGCGCCTGAAGCCATTGAATTGGCATCCGTACATAGCGCCGGTCGAGCTATCCGAGGCCACGCCGGAACAGCTTGAAGCGATGAAGGTCACGCCATCAGCCAAGAAAGTTTCGGAATATGTGCGCACCCTTGCGCATGACCCTGAGAGCTACCTTGCCCGCACCATCTTGTTCAACGCAATCATGTATGTCGAAGGCGGGCTTGCCCGCCCTGACCGCGAGCTTGGTGCATTAGGTGCGTCCATCGTCAATGGCTGCAAATTCTGCGCCGTTGTTCACGCCCGCAGGCATGCAGAGCTGACCAAGAACGACGAAGTGGTCTCCGCGCTCTATCTCGATAAACCTGAAGCGCTCGGCCCACGCGATGCGGCAATCTACAGTTTTGCCCGCCGCCTGTCGGCGGCCCCGTCGGAAGCGACGGCAGACGATATCGCCGCGCTTCGATCAGTCGGCATGGACGACCGCGAGATTATCGACCTGATCCACGCCATATCGATCTTCGGCTGGGCAAACCGGCTGATGCACGTTCTCGGCCATGCGGAGAGCGGGTGATGATGTCGCATGCGGTCGAAGCAGTCCGTCTCACACTTTCCGAAGGCCAACCAGCAATGCTTGAACTCAAAGATGTAAAGCTGTCTTACGGAAGCACGCAGGTTCTGAACGGCGTCAATCTCTCGGTAAAGCGGGGTGACGTGGTTTCGATCATCGGCCCCAGCGGCACCGGCAAGACCACGTTGCTGAAATGCATCAACTACCTGGCCAAGCCGTCGTCAGGAACCATCGCGTTCGATCAGATCCGGATGGATTACCAGCGTGCCGACAAGGTCGCTGTCCAGGCGATCCGGTTGCGAACGGCGATGGTCTTTCAACAATTCAACGTCTTCAAGAACATGACGGTCCTGCAGAACGTGATGGATCCACTGGTCGTCGTGCAGCGCAAGTCCGCGGACGAGGCGCGGGAGATCGCCTTGCGGGAGCTCGAGCGGGTCGGCCTCACCCCGAAGCGAGACAGCTATCCCTCCCAACTGTCGGGCGGCCAGCTCCAGCGCACCGGCATTGCGCGCGCCCTGGCGGTTCGTCCCGACGTGATACTCTTCGACGAGCCTACGTCATCGCTGGATCCAGAACTCGTCGGTGAAGTCCTGAAGGTGATCAAGGACGTCACCTCGTCAGGGATCACTTCGCTGCTTGTGACCCACGAGATGCAATTTGCAAGGAACATCTCCAACCGGATCGTCTTCATGGACCGTGGCGTGGTCGCCGCCGATGGCAGCCCGGCTGATATCTTCGACGCACCGTCCAGCCCACGACTTGCTCAATTTCTGCAGTCAGAACTCGCTTTTCAATAATCCAACAAGAAGGGAACCAAGACATGTCTGCAATCACATCCAATTTCTCTCGCCGCGCTGCCTTGGCTATTGCCGGCGGCATCGCGATTGCCCTTGCAACGGCGGGGGTCAGCTATGGCCAGACCGTTCGCACGATCAAGATCGCTACGTCTGCCGAATCCAAGCCGCTGGCATGGGGCGCGATCGGCGTCGAGCCGCAAGGCTATGAGCCCGACCTTCTGAAGGCGATCAACGCAAAGCTGCCGCAATACAAGTTCGAAATGGAAGGCGTCTCCGACATTGCCCAGGAAACCGGTCTCGCTACGGGCAAGTACGACATCGCGGTGGGTGGCTACTACAAGTCGCCCGAGCGCTCCAAGCAGTTCTTCATTCCGGAAAATCCTATGGGCGCCAGCCTGATGAAGATCTACAGCAAGAAAGACAGCGGCATCAAGGAAATGAAAGACCTGGTCGGCAAGAGGATCGTTCCGACCACGGCCGGCGGTGGAACCTACAAGTTCATCATGAACTGGCAGAAAGAAAACCCGCAATACAAGCTAGATGTCACGGCATCGAGTGCAGGCATTCCCTACCCGAACCGGCTGGACGAAGTTCAGAACGGCAAGTTCGACGCTCTCGTCTTGCCGTCCAATCTCGGTGAGCAGACCGTCATCGAGCAAAAGAAACTCGATATCGTGGCGTCCGAACCAGTGTTCAGCAACAACACCTACATGCTTATCCACAGATCAGACGAGAACAAGGTTCTGGCTGACGATGTGAACAAGGTTCTCAAGGAATTGAAAGACGACGGCACGATCGAGAAGCTCTCGCAGAAGTGGTTCGGCGAGGGCATCGTCCAGTACATGAAATAGCACGGCCGTCGAGGGCCATATTCGCTAGTCAGCGGCAAGGCTGAATTGCAAGAAGGAGCGTTTCAAAGTGGATGTATCTGCTATGATTCCCGAGTTGCTCTCGGCACTGCCGCTGACGCTCGCCATCACGTTTACGGCCCTCGTTTCCGGGTTCTGTCTGGCTCTCATCGCGACAACACTCCGGGTTCGCAGGGTGCCACTGATCAGTCACCTGGTGGACCTCTACGTGTCCTATGCCCGGAGCGTTCCTGTCGTCCTGCAGCTGTTCGTCGCGTTTTATGGGCTTCCGCTGTTGGTGATCCTGTTCGGCGCCAAAGATTTTATTTCGCCGACGATGGCTGCCATGGTGGGGTTGAGCCTCTACCATGGAGGATATCTGTCGGAAGTCATGCGGCCTGCATATCTTGCCGTCGATCGCGGCCAGCACGATGCGGCCGATAGCCTTGGATATACGTTCCGGCAGAAAATTACTCGCGTCGTCGGCCCGCAAGCGGTGCACTTCGCACTACCGGGCTACGGGAACTCCGTCATCTATCTGATCCATAACGTTGCGCTGGTCATGTACATCGGCGCCGCCGACGTCATGGCGACTGCGCATTTGATCATGGAGCGCGACTACAACCAGTTCCAGTTCGAAACCTACCTCGTCCTGGCGGTCATCTATTCGCTGATGTGCCTGGTCGCATGGCTCATCGTGCGCTTCTTCGAGCTTCGATCACCGATGCAAGCGCCTGAGGCGACGACAACAACTCCGATCAAGAACGAGCTCCTCGCGAGCGTCTGACGTAAGGGTATTCAACCATGTTTGATACCGATATTTTGCTCCAGGACACGCAGGAAATTCTGAGTGCCGTACCCGTGACGATTGGAATGGCGCTCATGATTTTCGTCCTGTCGACGATAGTCGGCAGCATATTCGCGCTTATCGAATACAGACGGGTGCCGGTGCTGCGAGAGCTCATCATGACTTACAAGATCGTCTTCAAGGGCGTTCCCATGGTCATCGTGATCTTCCTCGCCTATTTCGGTTTGCCGCCCGCATTTCAGTTCCTGTTCTCATTGCTCGGGATCAACTTCAACGCCCACGAAACTCCAAATTGGGTCATCCTTGTAGTTGCGATTACCGGCTGTGTCGCCGCGTTCCAATCGGAGATTATCAAAGGAGCCCTGAATGCATTCGACACCGGTCAGTCGGACGCAGCCCATTCGCTGGGCTATACGAGCGGCCAACTGTTCCGACGTATCCTATTTCCCCAGGTGGCCCTCACGGCAATTCCTGACCTGACAACTTCCATGATGGTCATCATGAAGGCCCTTTCTCTCGGATTCGCCATAGAGGTTGTCGATATCTTCGCCCAGTCCCAGTTGACCGCGGCTCTGAACTACTACTACCTTGAAGCCTTCGTGATTGCCGTCGTGATCTATATGGTGATTGCCTATATTGTCACACAGATTGCCGACAGGCTGGAGCAGGCGCTGAGGGTGCGGACGTGAGGCGGATCTGGGATAGGATCGTCAAGCTTCGGATATCGAGCCGCAGCTTGGAGGCAATTCTTTCGGGGATGAAAAGCTTGAGGAGAAACCCAAGTAGCCGGTGTATGTACCGGTGAGTTTCATGCGTTTGGTTGATAGCATCGTTTGTCGCTGCTGACCGGCATCATGCCGAGTATGCACCAATTGCGCGGACGCAACGTTGCGCTTGTGCCGACCAGGGCAGGAAGCCCCGTCTCCAGCAAGTGGCATGGAGATCTCGAAAGCGTACTCGGTGCGGCGAGCCACGAATCAATATTGAAGAACCTGGGACTATCGGTCCCCGCGCCGGTTATGCTAAGTCGTTCCACGTCTTATTATAGCAGGATACCCGCTTTGACCCGACCCGCGAAGTGACAACGCGCGAGATTCGGTTCCGATAAGCTGTCCACCGGAGGCGATGTCTCCCGGGGGAGACGCGACTATCTGGGCCCAAGCTCGACGATCCGAACTTCAACGCCCATCTACGCCAACCTCTGCGACGGCGAGGAAGGTGACACCTTCTCCCTGATCTGGTCCCGCCCCAACGGGCGGCGCGGCGACTAAGGCCCGCGTAAAGCCCAACCGGAAGGCCAGGGCCAAGGCGAGGTTGTCCAGCGGCGACTCGGTGGCTTGGCCTTTGGTCTTTACGCCGCCTCAGCCTATCTCAGCCGGCATCGCGAGCCAGACTTCGGGGCAGGCTTTGCAGGTCATGCCATCATTGCAACGAGTGGCGAGCTGGATGCGATAGCCCATCTCGCCTGGCTCGAAGAGATCGCTTACGCAGTTAGCACCGTGCTAGACGGATAGTCGCGAAGCACACGCACATGCGGCGGTAGCCGGCGCCGGCCTAGCCTGCCTGCCGCGCTACATCGGAGACAACACGACTGTCCTCGTTTGGGTGAACACTCCCCTGCCCGTCCCGGCGCGCGAGATCTGGATGGGCATTCACGCCGAGGTTCGCAACACGCCGCGCGTGCAGGCGGCAGCGCGACTCCTCGCCGCTGGCATCGCAAGAAATCCTGCGCTCTCGAGCCCGACGGTCCACCCCAGACGAAAATGCATAGGGCCTAAACGCGGATCGGCAATTTCCTTTGCGTGGCAACTTCGCTTTTGTGGATCATCGCTTCCACCAACGAAGGAGCTCGGTCGTGATGATCGATCGGAATGGCCATCACAAACAGCTGCTTGGCCGCATCCGCGAATTGGGGCAGACGCACGCCGGATACGCTCAAAGGCTACAAGATTCTCAGCACTGCCGGTGAGATAACGCAGAAGCTTTCGGTCAAGACGCGGGAGCTGATTGCGCTCGCCGTAGCAGTCACTGCTCGATGCGACGGCTGCATCGTCGTCCATGCTGACGGCTCATCAAGCTTGGCTACGTGATGCGCTTCGTCTCACGCTCGGTCATGACCGGCTTCGTCAACGCACTGGCGATCCTCATATTTTTGGCCGAGCTGCATGGCGCAGCTCAGCGTGCCGACCACATCGCCGTCTTGCATTGCGACGAGGTGAATGGCGTCTACGTCGTAGCGGTCCCGTTCCAGTGCCTCCGGCACGTTCCCTCCACCATGAACACCTTGCGCCTGACTTCGAGAGCGAGAGCGCCGAGGTCAGAGGAAATGGAGACGGGGAGGATCGTGAGGTCCGACATGGCAACAAATTATTCCTGCATCTCTCCCCTGCGCAACCCAACTTCGTTTGAACCGAATTGCGGCCCGCTGCCGCCGACTTGACCGCCCGTGCCGTTGCGAAGCAGCCCGCGCGCGGTCCTCAGGTCAACTTGGCGGCGATTGCGGCGTAGATCAATCGAGCTCTCACCCGAGCGCCGACAATTCATGGTGACGATAGCGGTCGAACAGCGGCCCGAGAAGGGTCATCTCACCGTAATCCCATTCGCATCCTTCATGACCACGACCTTCAGAAGCGCCTCCAAAAGCGCGGCCGGATCAGCGCCCAGCATGTGAACCATGTAGCGCGGCTGAAAGAAGAGGATCTGCCTCGTGCGCGCGATGATATAGCCGCCAGGTTTAAGCAGCATCTGAGGATCGACTTCATGAATGATCCAGATATCCGCCTCGCGTAGCACGGCGCGAATGGCCTCGAGACGGTCTCAAATGACGAGCTCGCAGTGATCACGTGCTGGAACTCATGTCCGTCTAGCGGCTCAGCGTAGTCGACTTTTGCCAAACCTGACGGCGCGTTGCGCATCGAACCGGCTCCGCGGTGCGGGATATGTGTTAAGTGCGTCATCTCGATTGGACCCGGTGAAACTCCGGGTGGCTCTTCCGGCCGCCAATCCGCCGGACAACTCAACCGCATGACGCTTTTTGCAGGACAGGCCCCGTTTGGTCCGTGCGGTTAGTAATTTGACCGGAATCCAATGTTTTCTTTGCATGGCTATCGCGACCAGTGGTTCGGCAACATCCGAGGTGACCTGCTCGCAGGCCTCGTTGTCGCGCCGGCGCTTATCCCCGAGGCGATCGCGTTCTCGATCATTGCCGGCGTTGACCAAAAATCGGGCTCTATGCTTCGTTTTCGATTGCGTGATTTCCGTAATAACCGGCGGCCGGCCGGGCATGATTTCAGCGGCCACGGCGGCCACAGCGGTGGTCCTGTGTCACGGTGGTCCGCGACCACGTCCTGCAGTATCTGCTGGCTGCAACCGTGCTGGCCGGCGTCATCCAGATTGGCGCAGGACTCATTAACTCAGCATGGCGCTTGCGCAATAACTAATTTAGTGAAATCTTAAATGCTTCTGGGAGTAGACGAGAGACCGGTCGGTCCAATTATGGGGCGGCATTGAACATAAATGTTTTTTCCGCGATTCCTGGTCGGGATGTTTGCCACGTCGACCGTGGTGGCGTTATGGATTTACCTAGCAACGGGTTCGTTCTGGAAGTCGCTTGCATGGACCTTGCTGATTTTGATCATATTCCAGGTTGGATATTTCCTGTTTTCATTCGCGCTTTTCCACACGCTTTGGACGAAGAGAACCGAAGAAAAACCGAACACCGCCGAGCCTACCCGTCGAGACGGCGGTGTCTCATCTAAAGGCGGCCGATGATGCCCGACAAGCCGGCCACGCAGCATCGACAAATCGCCGGGGATCGTCTTAAACCGCGCCACCCTTGGGCGGCAAGCGCCTCCCTGAAATCTTGCAGAGGAATGACGCAAGCCTTCCTCGCGGCGCAGGTGCCTCACACGCCCGATGATGCTGTCTTTGCAAGCAACGATCTCCCCACTGTTATTGGGTAGCCGGGCCGAGGCTTGCGTTTGCACATGATCGGCGATGCTGCCCTGGGGATCGCGGCGACTGGCCGAATAGGACGAGAAATGACGCAGGAACTTGGACGCTACAGATGCTGTGGCACCAGCGGACTGGAATACCGTGGTTGAATACCAGAATATGGTCGGCTTCGACGCCATGAGTGGCCGACAGATAGGCCGAGAACGAAAGAGCATCGCTTAGTCAATGGCGGCGCTGTCAACTCACCGACGTACAACACCATTCAGACACTCAGCACCCACGAGTTCATCCAACAGGTGGATTAGGCCAGCGTCGATGTTAGTCCAGGGGCTCCGAACTCAGCGTGTAGTCGGTGTTCTCGAATTCACTCGGAGGGTTCTGCGGGCGCGCGTTCCCGCTGACCACTCTCCACCCCAAGATGTCAAGCGATCCCGGCAGCAGCCAGCTTGCGCGCGGGGCCTCCTAGGTGATGACGCCATAACGCCGATCGACCGAATAGGTCATGACTTCAACTGCGGCGGACCAGGCGCCGGCCATCTTCTCAAGTGTTCGCTGCGGGCCATCGTCCAAAAGGCTGTGTTCCAACAACTCTAACGAGAGAGATACACTCCTGCTACTCGGCGCCGCTTCCCTCAAAGCGCTGTCTGGTAAAAAGGCTCGGCGCCCTTCTGGTTTGTTCAGGTTCAAAAGGAGGGCGCCGGCCCCAAACTTTTCCGCCCAGAATGGCGATTAGCGCTTCGGGGTGATCTCGTCGACCCTCACCTGTCGCCGATCTTTTTCGCCCAGGCCAGCGCCTTGGTCTTGGCTTTTGTGGTGAAACACCGTTGAGCAGTGAGGCGCTTCAAACACGCTCACAACAGGTCGCCACCGACTCGTCGAGCATGCTCCACCTTCGCTTAGTCCATAAAGGTGTGGTGCGTTCATATTAGCATCAGCATATATAACTTGGCAGCCGGCCATGTCCCCAGTCCCCAGCCGGTTAGGCCCGGCTGCTCTCTACCCCCAAAGAAAGCCGGGCCGTCCCCGCGGCCAGAGCGTTCCGTGCTTGGTAGACAGCTCGCCGGGCGATACCCGGACCACCTCGAGCCCGGCGAGCCTGACCTGGATCAATGATCGGATCAGAGAGCGGTGTCACTTTGTTAGCGCTGAAATGGATCAGTTTTCACAGCACCACCAACCCAGCGCAGCGAAACCAACTGCTGGGACAAGCATGCATGCACCGAATCGCGAACGGCGATTCAATTAGCACGCACTTAATTACCTCATACCATTTTAGCGAAACGTTGACCGCGCTGTCCCAGAATAGGACGGCGCGGTCGGACCCCAACCGGACTGCGCAGGCGGCTTCGGCACTCAGCGCCCGTTCACATCGAATACGGTTCGATCAGGATCGGACCATGCCTGCGCCAGCACGGCACGCACGGTCGCGGCCTCCACCGGCTTCATCGCCGTGAGATCGCGCCCTTGACGGCCACTGTCCCCGCAAACGCCAGATCGCCCGACAACGCCTTCAAAAAGGTCGTCTTACCCGAGCCGTTCGGTCCGACGATGGCGGCAATTTGGCCCGGCCTCGCGACGAAATCGACATTGGTAACAATGCGCTTGCCGCCGATCGCTACCGAGACATCGCGTGCTTCGATCATGCCGGCCTCATAGGTTTCAAATCTCACAAGTCGACTACGCCGCGCTTGCGCAGCAGAATCCAGAGGAAGAACGGCGCGCCGGCGATCGCGGTGACGATGCCGATCGGCAGTTCGGCCTGCGCCACGACCAATCGGGCAACGGCATCGGCGATCAGCAGCATGCAGGCGCCAAGCAGCCCCGATGCCGGCAAGAGATAGCGAATGTCCGGGCCGATCAGCCGCCGCAGCAGATGCGGCACGAGGATGCCGACAAAACCGATGCCTCCGCTGACTGCGACAGAGGCGCCGACCGCTGCGAGACGCTAACGATCGCGGTGTATTTCAGCCGTGGTACCTGGATACCAAGATGGCCGGCCGTCGCCTCGCCGAGCGCCAGCGCGTTGAGGCCTTTGGCCAGGAACGGCATCGCCGCCACCGCCAAAACGATGATCAGTCCGACGGAAGCGATCTTCGGCCAGGTCGCGCCGCCGAGCGAGCCCAGTTGCCAGAAGGTCAGGTCGCGCAACTGCCGGAAAACAATCTTTGACGATCTCTCCCCCAACCGCTCGCAGCGAGCCGCAATACGCGCGGCGCCCTGTCCGCGCCTTCGCCCTCGATATGGTCGCCAAGATTGTCGTGGGCCTTGCCGTAGGTCTGGGCGTCGCCATCGGGATAACGGTCCGCGACCACGCCAGGCACACGCGCGCGCCCCGGCCATCCACGAAACTTGATAGGCGAAGCCGACTGTAAGGCGACCAAAACGGACACGCTGCAGTCCGCACCTGATTGCGGGGGCCCGTGTCAGAAATGGAGTTCTCCTCTAGTTGTCAATGGCGGCAGCCAGGACGTCGTCCTGGCTGATTGAACCGGGGTTTTCGAAAGTTCAGGCAGCGCGTCCGCGACAGGTGACAACACGGCGATCGCTGACTCATAGACCTCCGTCAGGTAGGACGAGATCAAAGGATCGCTGCGCCACTCAACGGCTCGGCAAAAAAGGCCGTAGACCTCACGTTTGGTTCCGACGTCCACGCCGGCCGGGGTTTCGTCAAAGATGAAACATCGGCAAGAATGTCCCATTGAGCAGGACCTCGACGTCCTTCTCGACCATGCCCAGGCGCGGGCTTACGATCTTACACTCAAAGTTGCGACCTGACGAAGTCGAAGCGTTGAATGGGTGATGCGCCCGTCGGGCGTTCATGGTTGTAGTAGCACCGCAGCACGATCACACCGGATCAATTGTCAACCCATCAGCCCTGCGCTCGAAGGGCCTCCTCTATGACCTTCGTGATCTCTGCTGGTGGTGAAGCAGATGTGTCGCTGCCAAACTCTCGAAGGCAAGATCGACTTCAACTACCCGCGCTTGCTGCGCTGCGGAACTGTGATGCGGCGGCGGTTGCGTCGCTGCTTCCTTGAGGTTGGAAAAACGAGCGGGCCAGACAAAGTTCGCACGCCTGCTTTGCTGTCTTCGGTTCTACTAGAGCCAAGTGTGAACGGAACGCCGGGCGCTGGATTGTGCGCCCAAAAGGATCACTTTGTGACCACCAGCATCAATACCGCCGTCGCTCCCTACGACGCTGCACGCAAGCTCGGGCGGGAACGTCGTCTGGTTGTGGAGCGGGTTGGTTCCACTGCCATGCTGCCAACACCAACAACGCCCTCACGCTCCCTTGCACTCGTTACTTTGTGCAAACGCTCATAGGGCAGCAACTCCTTGACCCGCGTACCAAGCGCAACAATTTCTGCCCGCAAATCTTCGCATTCCTGCCTCTGGACTTCGTGCTGCATCTGCTCGGAGGCGTATTGCGCCGAGATGTGCGAGAGGTCCGCAGTCAGCTTCGAAAGGTTCGTCATGTGGGCTTCGCTCTCTTTCAAGAGATCAGAATACCTTTCATCCGCAACCTGCTTTTCGGCCATGGTATCGCTCCATTGAGCCGTCAGCCTGGCGATTTCACTGGATGCTACGCTTGCCTCGTTCGTTGCCGCATCCAGTCGCGATTGAAGACTTTGAATTTCAGATCGCAAACCTCGCATCTCTGCGAGACTGCGTGCACGTTCGGCTCCCGTGTCATCTTCCATGATGCGTGCGGCCTCTGCCATTTCCGACAGTTTCGCCTGCGCGATCTCAAGCGACTTCTGCAACCGCGTTTCGTCCTTCTCGCTCTTGCCGAGCGCAGCCAGCAGTTCGGAATGCCGCACCGCATCGTTGGCGTGAATCGTCGACAGCTCATCAAGCCTCCGCCTCGCCTCAGCTTCCCGCTTTTGCGCCTTGTCGAGGTCGATCGAGAGTCTGACATGCTTTTCTCGCAAGGTATCGTTTTCGCGCGCCCGTCTATCGGCCTCGGCTGTTCTGGCCGAAAGAGCTTTGGCCGCCTCGCCGAAGTCCGCCTCCCTTATTGCGATGGTAGTGGCCGCTTCTACAAGTTCCAGCCTTACGGCGGCGAGCGCACTACGAAGAGCGTCCCTGTCCTGGACCAAGCTTACTTCGCGCTGCTGTATGGCTCCGAACGCGCTGTCGTGCTCACGTTGCTTCCTCATCGCATCGTGCAGTTGTTCGGACAGGACCATGTGTTCTCTCGTCAGGTTGGCATTTGCCACTTCCAGTTCGTTGGCACGATAGAAGTCCGCTTGAAGGATCTGAAAAAAATCGCGTGTGTAGTGGTGCGAAGTTGCAACCTCCATTAGCTTGGCTTTGACATCCTCCAAATGGCCTTCCGCATCCTGAATGAGCATTGCAAATGAGCTCAAAGCAGCCAGCCGGCTCTGCGTATGCGAAGTTAGCTGGCGAGGGGTTTCATTGGGAGTGCCCTCGGGTTGCAGGGCATCGGTCCCTTTTGCGAGGCTGTCTTTCGAGGCACTGCCGTCGTCTGATGGTGACACCTCGTCAAGGCTCAGGGAGATGTTCAAAGCCTCGACTAGCTCTGTCTCGAGTTCCTCGGCGGCTCTTTCCACATTGTCGTAACGTTTGATCAGGTTCGATAGTTTCATGACAAGCTCTCCCGGCGCACCACTTTGAATCAATGGTTTGGCAACCAACGATTACACACCATATACCGCTCCGGGAACGACGACTGCCATGCAATCGACTATATTAGATCATTCTAAAGCAGTACGCTCGCAAAGGGGGGAGTGCCTGCTTCGGATCAATCCGGTGATCATGCCGCTAAGTCGAACGTCTTCTTTCGGGAGACGACCAAGGAAGCCTCAACGGCCGACATTGGCGCGAAGGCGCCGATCATAAGGCGCATACCAGACATTCCGCAGCTGATCGTCCACGTTCCCGGTCGTATCATCCCCTTCCACATGGTCGATCGGAGAACAGCCTGCATATACTCTGCGAGGTCGAGTTCGCCGTGCGCCCGATCTATAATAGAGATCGGACCTGGCCGGGCGATCCCTTTGCCCAACCGCAGCATACTACAGGCGGCGAGCGGCGCCCTCTCCTCCTCCCCCGCTGGCTCTAGCGGAGTGGATTCAGCCGCGGCCCGTGCAAGGCTTCGCAGAAGGATGCTGTCTCGTGCGCGTCAACGCTTCGCAATTGCCTCCTTCGGTGCAGTTCCGAAGATCAGAGTTGGTTTGTTCCTCACCCCATACCGATCAAGCGATGTGCAGGAGTTCGCGCAGCCGGACCGGCAGTCGGGGCGAGGCTTGCAGTTCGGCGCAACTCGCCTCCCATCGATTCAGATACTCGGCGATCGGTACACCTGTGCGGCCGGGCCATCGGTTCAGTGCGCCCAGCGCCTCGACACAGTCGGGCGCCGCCTCGTACTCAGTGAGGATGGTCTGGGAGATTGCTTGGGCAAACGGATTGAGACCGGGTATTTCGATTTCGCTGCGATGATCGGCGAACCAGGCGGCCGGGTCGCGGCTCAGCCCCTGGCTGTCGGCGAGCGCGGCGTAGCCGCGGACGATGTTGTCGCGATACGCCGCTATGGCATCGCCGAACGCGTTGTCGCCGGCAAATGGCGGACTCTCTGTCCAGTCCTTCGCCAAGCGACCAAGACCGCGCAGCGAGAAGGCCTCGACCAACGCTTCCTCCAGCCACTGGCAGGGCGGCGCCGGCTTGGCGTCCGCCTGCCAGCTGTTGGCCATGACGTGGCCGAGCTCATGGCCGAATTGGTAGGCGAGCTTTGACCAATCCCATTCGCCAATGTCGACAATGATCCACGCCATGCTGCTACCGTCGGGGTGCAGCCAGATCGCCGGCTGCCCCGAAGTGTGCTCGTCGACACGAAGTCGCGTAGGCTGGCCATCGGAGAGCAGGCGGACGCCATCCAGGCAGGCGTGCCGCGTGCGCTCGACGACCTGATCTGCGGAGCGCGGAAGCATGTGACCCCAGTCGCCGGCGAGTTCGATCGGGGCGGTTAGTAGGGTGGAGGGAACGGCAAGGGGCGGCACGGACACCGCGTAGCTTGTGCCTGCTCTTCCCGGCTGCGTCAATGCCGCTGGGATCAAGTTGCGGATCGCTGCGCCCGCAAACAGTGTAACGAAATCTCGTCGCCGCAATTGGGTTCCTGATGTCCGACCGCTCGAACTTAGAATACCTGATCCGTAAGGCAAAGGGTCTGGACGCATGGGTGCGTTTCAAACAAGCTTTTGACCGCGGTTTGCGAACGCCTTTGCTGGCTGCGCGCTCAATCATCCTTTCCTGACCTTTGCCACGCCGCAAGGTAATCACTTTGGTAAACTTTCTGCTCGCCGTCAGAAATCTCGAATGTCTTCCTGGCTGCCATGAGGACGTATGTTCTAGCAGTGCTCATTATCATGTTTGAGCGCTGTCCGAGAACAGCCGGGTCGGGAACGTCTCGTGGACTGGGCTTCCCCACGTCGTCGACCAATTGCATCAGCTCTATCTCGAATCCGTTTTCGCGAGAAAATGTTCGCCATAACAAGTCAGGACTAAACTGGTAAAGGCCATGTCCAAGAAAGTTATTTGCGCCGTCCACCATCAAGAATATGCCGCCGACTCTTAGCATCCTCTTTACGTTCGAAAATGCCATTCGCGTATCAAACACATGCTCAATCGTCCCGCCGTCGAAAATACAATCGAATTGATTTGCAAGTTCATCAGGAATCGGATCGTTCAAGTCGTGAGTGATCTCGGCTCCTTCGAAATCAGAATAATCGAGTGACCTTATCGCCTTGCTTCCCAGATACTTGAATAATTCCTCGCAATACCCCGTTTCTCCCTTGATATTTTCGATCGATACTCGTCTGTCATATGAACGAAGGACGGAATTTCCCAAGGTGCTGTCGTGAATGTGGTAACCTTGACGTCCTAACCACAAGGTTTCGCCAAGAGACCGCCCGCGGAATTTCAGGAGAAAATCCATAACGTATATATCGACACCCATCGAACTTGCCCCCGCCACGGCCTTTGTATTTGGTCACTTATCGATGTGTGCGTAGAATCAACTGCCGATGCCGGAGGACGACTTGACATCCTGTGCGACCGATCGGCGCGCAGCCCGTACATTAGCACGACTGTGTCCAATTTTGAGCAAAGAAGAACCAGATCTCTACGATTCGATAACCCCAAGGTCTCGGTACCCAGTTGTTATCCACTTTTGATTGACCCTATCGACTTTCGTGTTTCGGCCTCAAAGCCGCATGACGATGTCGATTGTGCCATCAACATGGCGTGCGCTCCGTTGAAATGGCATCCGATATGAGGGCAACAAGTTAAGGGGGAGTTCTAGACCGGGTCGCCGACCGAGCCCTTTCTTGTCTATGTTGGCAAAATTCGCTTTCGAGGATCAGCAAGGTGCGGCTGATAGTCGATTGGAGCGCAAAGCAACTTCGGGGGTACACTGGTCGGCTGCGTCATGGCGGCATAGTTATTGCTGGCGGGTCCGATCCGGTCAGCGCAGCGGAAATCAAGCTGTCGCCCCCAAACAGTGTAACGATATCCCGCCGCCGCGCTTCGATTCCCAATATCCGACCGCCACGTTTTAAAATACCATGTCAGTCCACAAAGGCGAAGGCTCGGGAAATGGGGGATGAGGAGTGGGCGAGGCCATTTTTTCGCGAACATACACAGGGGATGCTTTTTCAAGTTGGCAGGTGGCGAATGAAATATCAGTTCGCCTTGAAGACGGATCCCTTGTCGTCTCGGATACGGAGCGGCACAACTGGCACCTGTTGCGCCTCCATAATTCAGCTTTTCTATTTAGAACTATCAGACTGAAATGTTTGCTGAAATTTCGCCCTGACGCTACCGCCAATTTCTACATCCATCACTATGGCTCTATCGATGTAGCGGAAATTTCTGCGGACGGGTCCATAGTCAATGATGGCATTTGCAGGAGCATAGCGGTTGAAAAGAGTTCCGAGGGGCTACTTGAGGTAGAGGCGACATTCCTGAGCTGCCACTCAACCCTGTCCATCGGCTGCTCCAAAAACCGCCACCCCTTCTATGCTGGCACTGGACGCGAACAGTTCGTCCTCGTCAGCGTTCTGGTTGAGACGTTTGACGCGTATCCTGAATTGTCCCGTACGCCAGCAGAGGAGCGCATTACGCTTGTCGATGTCGGTGGCCAAGGGGGCCTGCAACTCAAGTGGATGCTGAGAGCAGATCAGATTACGCCGGTGGTTTTCGAACCCATACCGTCGGAGGCTGCAGTGCTAAGGCAAACCCTTGGCCGAATCCCCGGCGCTCAGGTAATAGAAAAGGCGCTGGCCCACACCACAGGCGTTCAGAAGCTCCACATTACAGCGGATACAAGCTGCTCCTCCTTGAGGGAGCCAAACTTCGACGTGCTGCAGCAGTATTCGGTAGCGCCAATTTTTGTCGTGGTCGGCACGCAAGACGTCGAATGCGTTCGATATGACGATTTGTTCCGAAGGCACGCCGCTCCGTCACCGGACGTGATGAAGATAGATGTTCAAGGTCTTGAATACGAAGTTCTGCTGGGCTTTGGGCACCTTTTGGAAAATTGCCTGGCCATCGAACTGGAGACGCACGTAATCCCTATATACAAAGGTCAGAAACTACTCGGTGATATCATCGATATGCTTGGATTTTTCGGATTTTCCCTACGGCACATCAAGCAAATTCCGCATTTCGACGGCGACGCCGTTGAGTTTGACGCTCTTTTTACGAAACGGCGCGACAGGGCTATCGCTTTTTCCGAGTCGGCAACGCGAAAGTTTGCCACAATTACCGAGGTCTTGGAGATTGATCCATACTTTTGACGGAGATGCCTGCGTCGTCCAGTCAACGATTTTTGAATTGGTCGCGCTCAGTCCGTTACATGTGAAAACGAAAATCACTGCTTGGCGAGGATACGGTGAGACGAATGATAGATCACGTTCACGTAATCAACCTTGATCGCAGCGTTGATCGTCTCGAGAGATTTCGTAAGACGAACGATCATCTTAGAAGTATTCGGAGATTTCCTGGAACTGATGGTCGACTTGTGGACCGAGATCGGCTTGTACAGGACAAAATCATCTCGCCGGATCTAGATTACGCGGCTGGAAGTTTGGGCTGCGCCGTTTCTCACGTCGCGCTCTGGAAAGAAGCTGTTCGACGGAGTGAGGCAATAACCGTGGCCGAAGACGATGCCATCTTTTCTCGTCATTTCGAACCGCACATGCATTCACTGTTGGCTAACATTCGTGACTGGGACTTCATCCTTTGGAGCGCAAGCCTGCGGTGTTACGCTTGGCTGGATGCCCTCCCAGGCGGAACTGGCGCGAGGCTTGAGTTCTTTTCTGGAGAGGTGATGACACATGTCCAGGATTTTCAAGAGGCCGAAACGGAACCCGTTCTTCTGCGAGCACACCATCTTTTGGGTCTTGTATGTTATTCAGTTTCTCCAAACGGGGCACGCGCGCTGCTCGACTGGTGCCTTCCAATACGGCCGATGATCATCGATTTCGCGGGATTCGGCCTGAGGCTGAACAATGCTGGAATTGACTGCATCATGAATGGGGTAATGCCGTCGCTGAAAGCGTATGTGTGCCTTCCACCTCTGGCGATCAGCGATGAACGACCCGAAGAATCGGTTCGGATCAACACATGAAGTGACATCCTGCGAAGCAGGCGCCCACGCAGAGTCGCATGAACCAGATTAGCCCTTCGCAGTAGATCTGCATTTGCGGCTCAGCCGCGTTGTGTGGCTGCGGCATCTGTGGGTGCTCGTGTCTCGATATCTCCGGTCCGCTCCTCCTCCCGCAGCCGAACGAAAAACTCTAGATTGTTCTTGAGTCTCTGGTTAACTGAGTCGAGTTCAAGTGCCCTTTGCCCCCATTCTACCGCACGGTCCATCGCATTGAGATGCCATGACGCGATGGCGCCGAGGTCAAACAGCCGAAATCCCCAGCAGTTCTGATCGTCCAGATAGCTTCCGGTGCGGTGCGTCCTCTCGATACCGTTGGTGCAAGCCCAAAACAGATTCAACCAGTCCGCTTTGCCGTGGAGCTCTTCGGCCAGGTCGGCCCAGATCTCGCGGCGGTGCGGCGCTTCCATCCGCGCCTTGTCCAGCCAGGACAAGCTCTGTTCTGGGCGCATACGCGCGATATAACGCATGGCCTCGGCTCGTTCTTCGCCCCACGTGCTTGTCGGCAAGGCAAGATAGCGCTCAAGCAACTCGACAGCCCGATCCTTCTGGTTGGCCCACATCAGGTCTCGCCCGAGCCAGAAGCAGATTTGTGCGTCGGCGGGGTCTTCCTTGTGCGCCACTTCCATCAGCGGCAGGTAACTGCTCCTTGTTGGCTTGGTAAGGTCCTGCACCTCGAACATGACAATGTCGCTGCTGCTGGCCGTGACCTCCCTCTCTCCCGTGAAAACCAGGGCTTCGTGAACAGGCCTTTTGAAACGATATCCCCAGCGATGATGAAAGTTTTTCGCTGGCCAGTTGCGAAGTGGGGTCGGGTCGTCGACGCTCGCTCTGTACACTGTCTGACAATAAAGGGCTGTCGTCTCGCGAGTCCAGACAGCCTCGAGCTTTGCCCGCCAGCCAGGTTCAAGGAACCGGTCCATGTCCATTGTGCAGCACACATCGACGTCGTGCGGGATCAGTGCCATGGCGGCGTTGCGGGCATCGTCGAAACGCCATGGGCGGACCGCTATCCTGTGCACGGTAACGCCGGCAGCGGTCAGCCGTTCCACCGTATCGTCGGTGCTGCCCGTGTCGGCGACAATGCGATAGTCGGCGTCGACGGCCGAATTGGCCCAGCGCTCCGCGTTTGCGGCTTCGTTCAAGGCGATGGTATAGACAGCGACTTTCACGGCGCTCTGCTCACTCACGCGCTGGTGCAAGATTTCGCCTGGCGGACATGCCCGACGCGCCCTTGCGGATAGCCACCAGGCCTCCCAGCAGTTTCGCCCGATTCAACTCGTAGTGGCTGTCGAAGAACAGGATCTCGGCGAACTGACCGGCAAGCGCGCTCACATCCAGCGGATCGACCGACCGCGCGCTGCCGTACTGCTGGATTTCCCGCAGCAAGTTCTTCGTCAGCGTGATCTTGCCAAGATCCTCGCCCGGCGGCTGCCAGTCGAGGTCTTCGATGAAATACCAGCCGCCCTCCGCGAGCAGCGGGAAGAACTCGCGCAGGGTGAGCTGCTCGTCGAACGAGGCGTGGCTGCCGTCGTCGATGATCGCGTCGAACGAGCGCGGCTCGAGTCTCGCCGCGACTCCGCGCAGATCATCCAGCTTGGATTGGTCGCCGACGAACGACTTGAAACGTTCATTGTTCAGGCGGGAAAAGTCCGTCAGGTCGACGCCGACCACCTGGCAAAACGGAAAGTAGCTCTGCCATAGCGCGACCGAAGGTGTCTCGCTCTGGTTGTCCGCCAGCCTGCGGCAAAGCCCGATTTCCATGAGCCGCCGCATGGCCAGCCTTCTGCCCGACAGCAGGCGATCGTAGACCCTGGCATAGGCATGACGGTTGCCCGTATGCCGGTTCTTGTCGGTATTGAAGCGGTCGGCGAGACTTGTGAATGCCGGGAAAGTATCGAGTGGGTTGATCAGCTGCGAGATCAACGGGGCCCCCTCGCCGCCCGGCCGGGCGTCGTTGCGGGCCGTCCACAGGTGGATACCGAACACGCGGGCATCGTTCAGATAGTCGGTCAATTCCGAAATCGGCCTATCGAACCTGTCGATCTCGGTCCAATCGATCGCGTTGAAGAACATCGGGCTGAATACCCGGTCGCGCAGCTCGGCGCCGGCTACGGTCGCGATGTAGTCGGAGAGCAGCTTCGGGCCGATGTCACCGAACTCCTTGCCGCGCGCTTCTTGGAAACGCTCGAGCGACAATTCGTATAGCGCCCTGAGGTGGCGGCTGTAGGGCTTGGCGTATATGACGTTGCCGCAGATGAAGTGGCCCTTGTGTGCTCCCCGCCATTGCAGATTGAAAAAGTGATCGCCGCGAAAGGGGAACGGCCGCAGCAGGATCACGTCGGAATCCATCCACAGGCCGCCATGTTCGTAGAGCAGGGCGTAGCGGAAAATATCGCTGAAATATCTGATCTCGGAGCCGGCGACGATGCGCTCGAACAGGGCCCGCGGCATGACGTCGTCGGCATTGCGGACCTCGATCCCGTGCGGGACGAGGAATTCGAGCTTCTCTGGCGCATAGCTCCACACCCGCACCGGATGGCCAGCCGCTCGCATCGACGTTGTGGCGCCAATCAAGGTACGATGCTCAGCTTTGTCGGACATCACTTCATAGAAGCAGTTGATCTGCGGAAGTGCGGTGTCGTCGCTGCCAAGGAAGGGATAAATCCGCGCGTCGAACTGGCGCGATCGTTGCCGTCGTTCCAGCGGAGAATCGGCGTCGCGCAGAAACGGCGCGAGCTCATGAAAGATCTCTTCTGTCGATTTCATGCTGCCGGTGCCGAAGTCCTTACCTTCCAACGCCGCCCGGTTTGCATCACCCATGGCCCCACCGTCGGCGCGGCCAGGCTTGATCGCGGCTTTCGTTGGAGGGGCGCGCAAGGCCGGCGTCGACAGTGTCTGCTTCGTCCCTGGATCAGCCACCGATGACAGGCGATCCACATCCTCTAGCATCCCTCCCACATCCGCATCATCGACGGTCGCGATCCAGCACTCGCTGTCGGCAACGTTGTAGGAAATCAACAAGCGCTTCTCATCGGGATGCCAAGCCAAGCCGGCAGCGAACTCGGCGCCCTTCTCGTTGAAGTAAAAGGGACGGCTCACCTTTTGCAGCAGGTTCATTGCGTCGAACCAAACAAACCGATGCAGGCAGTATCGCCTGTTCTCGGAGGGTCTCCATTGCACCTCGTGAATCAACATTAGCCAACCGCCGGCGAAAGCGACCTGTTGGCTTACGCCGCCGAATCGTTGGGCCGCAATTCCAGGAGAGGTCTCGCTGATCGTTTCAGCTCGCTCATCCGCCACCTGAATTGGATCGCCGAAACAGACCAACTGCAGCCGCTCCTCGCCGGCTTCGCCTGATGTGACCTGCGTCATCCATTTCCTGTCGTGCGCACTCGGCCCCGTCGCGGGCAGCACGCGCAGGTCGGTCATCCGGTGGTGGCCGGTTTCGCTGTCGTCGACGCGCATGATGACCTGCTTGCCCTCGCTGTCCGCCAGATCGCGGACGGAGGCCGAGCCCCACAGCTTACCTTTCCAGGCGAACAGACGCAGGTCCTCGACGCCGGCCTCGCGCATGTTTGTCGGCGGCAGCATCTCGGTTGTCGATCGGACGGCGAGCCCATTGGTCAACCGCAGAAGGAAATTCCGAGCGAGGATCGCCTCGCCGCCTTTCGTCCGGAGATGGACGCCGTCTTCGCTTGTGGTGTAGTTCACCGCTGCCTGAGCAAGCACAATCTCCTTGCCCAGGCGCGCCACCGAGGGGCTTGACGGCCTGTAGCCCTCGGGCGCAGCGAAAACGATCGGATGAGCGCTGAACGACGGCATCGTTGTCTTGGCTGGCTGCACATAGAAGAACAGGTTGGACCACGCGAGATCCCTGGGTCCATCGCCGATACGACGGTCCAGCGCTAACCAGTTGCACGTCGCGAAACCGCGATCCTTGCGCACCGGGTCGCGCGCATAATTCGCCGCGATCGCATACTCTTCGCGCAGGCCTGTCGTGTAGACGAAATCCTCGAGGAACAGGATGTCCTGCTCCGGCCGCTTGATCGCCAGCCCTGCTTCGGAGAACAACACGCTGGCGTCGTTCATCCCCTTCTCGCGGTAAAACCGTGCCAGGTCATAAAGTGGCTCGGCGCGTTGCGGCCGTTGATTGAAGGCGGCAAGCGCCTGTTGAACAAAGCCAGCCTCGTCGCCGAGTTTGCGCAGGCAGCGCGCCTCCTGCAGGCGGGCATTCCACGCCTCCTCGTCCCAGCCGCCCATCGCGGCACGCTTAGCGTAGGCCACCGCCGCCTCCGCCGTCCGCCCAGCGTCGCGGTAGGACTGCGCCAGGTAGAACCAGTAGCGCTGATTTTCCGGATCGTTCTCAAGGGCGTCCAGCAAAAGCCTGGCATCACGCTCGAACTTGTCCACCCGGTTCGAGCCGCTGGCGTGGTCCTTGTACCAGGCACCCCTCAGTTCCTGCACGCCACCGGGCACGTCGAGATATTCGTGGGTCACGCCATGGTAGCGGGCACCGGCGTCGCGTTTGACAAGGCGCGTGTTCCAATAGGCCAGGCCGGAATCCGACCGCTGCAACAGCCGGTAGCCCGGGCCGTCGAGCCCCTCGCGGAACCCCGTATACTCAACCATCAGCTCCATGTCGGCATCGTCGAACAGCAGATAGTCATAGGCGAGCGGCGAGGCATAGGCGTGATCGAGCGCGGCGTTGCGGGCCTGCTCGAAATTGTGGAACGGGAACTCATGCAGCTCGCCAGGCAGGTTGTGGACGGCAAAGAACGCCTTGATGAAATCCTGGGTTCCGTCGTTCGAGCCGGTGTCGCCGATGACCCAGCAGTCGATGTGGTCGACAACCGCCCCGAGACAGCGTTGAAGGTTCGCCATCTCGTTCTTGACGATCATGTTAAGGCAGAGGCGCTTACCGCTTGTCATATGCTGACTTTCGGCCCCCATGACTGCGGGCTGAAGCGGTTACATTTGTGCCATGGTGCCATCGTGGACAGGGATCCGTTCCAGTGCGGACTTATCCGGCCTTCATGTCCCATGCACATTTTCCCCTGCCTCGGCCATCTGGATGCTACCTCAGCGTGATCCATTGTTAGCCAGCACCTTCCGCGGCGGCAAGGGTCTCGCGGTCACCTTGGCCGAGGCTTTGCGAATTGCCCTGTAGGCTCGATCGCTACGTACCCCCCGCGCCGCGATATCAAGGGTTCGTCGATAACGAAGGTGGTGTGTCTTAAGGCCCGGATTTTTCGATGCATTTGGCCGTATGCGCGCCATCTCGATGTTTCCCAAGGTAGTAAATCGTGGTTGGGCAATTAACAATTTGTAAACAGGTTATTTACAAGTTGCTAATTTTATAATTTACTAATGTCTTATGTATGGGAGGGTTTCCGTGGACCGGGCAGTAGGCCTGTCGGTTCGCGTTGTCTGCGAAGCCAGGAGAGTATCTGGAGCAAGTGCCACTTCGTGCGTGAGGGCGCAGAAAGTGTTTGGCGCAAGGAAGACGTCATCTAACGTTTTCCCAACCTGATGTTCCCTCGCAAGTAGTCGATTTCCCTCGCAAGTTGACACGCGTGTTGGGAGTTGGCTGTGGTCGGTGTGATACCAAGTGCGAAACGAACGCAGGTTTCTGCTTCGATCAATCCCCCAATTATCTGCACCTGGCCGCCAGCAAAGATTGCATGGCGCTTGATGAGTATTGCTCGTCGCCCTGCACGGCGCCCGTTGGTGTGCGGAGCTGCTGGCTGCTCAATGCACGCGGCTCGGGCGCCCGTAGAAGCTGCGACAGGCCCCAGCTGGCGCGGGCGCTCGGCAGCGATAGAAACCTAGGCACGAAACAAGACAAACGGCGGCGCAGCCGCTGCCGACCGAGGAGGAAATCATGAGCTATATAACGGGGTTTGCGGTCATGGAAGTTGCCGTGAGAGGCGTCTTGCCCATCGGCGACACGACCGAAAATGTGCCATATTTTATCCTGGACACGGCCAAGAGCGCCGTCGTCGGTCAAGTCATTCTTCCCAAGGCCGTCAAGCGAAGCCTCGCCGTCGCTGTCACCGTCAAGGTTCCGGCCGCAGCCGGTTCATTGGCGATTGGCACGTTTGACGATGGCGGGAATTTCCAGGCCTGCAGCTTCCTCCGCGTAGAGAGCCCCGCTGTCGAACATCCCGACGGCGCCGTCGGACCGTCCGGAAGATGAGGCCTCTCAAGCCGCTGATCCCGAGCGCTCGCCAGCCAGGCCGGTGGGCGGTTTCCGCTTGAACTGAGTTCGAAGCCAACAGGAGCCAGTCATGGCCCGTGCCTCTGAAATTCTTTTTGTCGATCCTTCAGTCTCCGACCTGCAGACGGTTCTCGGCAACGTGCGCCCCGAGGTTCAAGCGATTGTGCTCGACGGCCGCTGGCCGGCGGCGCGGCAGATCGCTGCGGCGCTCGCAGGGCATGAAGGGCTCGACGCGATCCATATTATGGCGCATGGCGCGCCTGGCCGGGTTAGCTTCACAGCCGGAGAGTGGTCGGCCGCCACACTGAAGGAAGATGCTGAGGATCTTGCCGCAATCGGCAGGGCGCTTGCCGCGGACGGTGAACTGCGGCTGTGGAGCTGCGAGACGGCATCGGGGGTTGCGGGCGAGACCTTCGTAACGGCGCTGCAAGAAGCCATCGGCGCGGACGTTTGCGCATCCAGGTCGCTGGTTGGCGCAGCCAAGCTGGGCGGCTCATGGGAGATGCCCGAAAACTCGGCCGGCTCGCGCTTGCCGCCGATGACATCGGTTGGCGTGGCGGCCTACACTGGGGTCCTGGCAGGGGGCAATTTGACGCTCACTGGTACTGTCTCATCCGGAAGCAGTAAAAGCATCAATACATTTTACATTATCGATACAACAACCAACACCGTTGTCGGCAGCTTCGTTCTTCCATCCTCCGCTAATACTGTTGCCCCAAATTTTGCTATAACGATTTCGATCCCAGATACTTTGCATGACTATGCAATATATGACAGCGGCTTTAACATATATGGCACGCTTATACACAGCGCTGGCGGAACTGCGTTCGCGTTCAGCCCCGATTCTACCAACAACGGCAAAAACGGTGATACATTTGTTGGCGGCAACCTGGCTGTTACGAGCCAAGGCGCGACAGGCCCGGCAGGCCCCACCGGTCCGACCGGAGCCACAGGCGCGACCGGCGCGGGTGCAACGGGTGCGACCGGCGCGACGGGCGCCACAGGCGCGGGTGCGACTGGCGCGACAGGTGCCACGGGTGCTTCAGGCGGGACCGGTGCAACGGGCGCCACTGGCGCCACGGGTGCTTCAGGTGTGACCGGTGCGACGGGCGCGACAGGTGCTTCGGGTGGGACCGGTGCAACTGGCGCGACCGGCGCCACGGGCGCTTCTGGTGGGACTGGCGCGACGGGTGCTTCTGGTTCGACCGGTGCAACGGGCGCCACAGGTTCGACCGGCGATACCGGAGCGACTGGCTCTACTGGTTCAACCGGAGCCACAGGTGCGACCGGCGATACGGGAGCGACAGGCTCAACCGGAGCAACCGGTGATACCGGAGCTACAGGTGCAACTGGCGATACGGGAGCGACCGGCGCCACCGGCTCGACCGGAGCAACAGGTGATACCGGGGCGACCGGAGCAACGGGCGCTACTGGCGCGACTGGTGCAACCGGAGCCACAGGTGCGACCGGCGATACGGGAGCGACAGGTTCGACCGGCGCCACCGGCTCTACTGGTGCGACAGGCTCGACCGGAGCAACCGGTGATACCGGCGCGAC